>JBKKAO010000026.1:0-12584 GCA_046714645.1 Burkholderiales bacterium
TCTCCCGGGTCTTGGCCGAGCTATGGGCGCTGTCCCGTCGTGACCGGCCGGAATTAGGTAATTGAGTTGCGCCCACAAGCGCGCGGTATCCATTTCCAGGCGCACGCGCTCCGTGCGGATGTCGACCTCGTCTCGACGGCCGTCGAGCACCGCCCTGAGGGTCCCCGTGCCACCGCGGTAGGCGGCGATCGCCGAGCGCGTGCGTTCGCTCGCAAGCGGAATCAGCGTGCTGTCGTAGCGGCCCAGGCGCTCACGATCGCTCTGCCACTCCTGCAGCATCGCCCGGGCTTCGGCGAAGTGTTCGCGGGAGATCTCCTCGCGCTGGGCTCGCATCTGTTGGACTGTCGCGAGCTTGGCCGCCAATTCACGGTTCTGCCGGTTCTTCCGAGCCCATTGCAGCGGGATCGAGACGTTGACCGACACCATGTTGGAGTAGGCCGAACCGCGTTGGCTAACCATCAACTCCACGCTCCAGTCGGCGCGCTTATTGGCCTGCGCGATCCGCGCATCGGCTCGAGCCATCTCTTCTTGCTTGGCCATCGATGCGATCTGCGGGTGGTGGAGCAGCTGGGCGTCGAGGTCCGCCGGGTTGAGGCGCACGGTATCCATGGCGGGCGCGGCGCCGAGGGCCCCGTAGGCGGCATCGCCCACCCAGCGCGCGAGCTGGGTGGTGGCCGTCGCGATCTGGCCCTCTGTCTGCGCTATACGGTCATCCATCTGCGCGACGGACGAACGGGCCTGGAAGATGTCCGTTTGCGATCCGCGCCCGCCCCGGTAGACAGCCTCCGCAGCCTCGACCTGCAACCGGGCTTCGTCGCGTTGCTGGACCAGCAGGACGCGCAGGCGGCCCTGATAGTAGCGATCCAGCCAAGCCAGCGCCGTGTTGCGCTGAAGATTGGTTAGGGCGAGATCGCGGCCGGCCTGCGCGAACTCCGCCTCGCGCTCGAAGCGTGCCGCGCGCAGCTTGCGCTTGTCATCGCGGGTGAGCTCCTGCATCAGTCCGATCGAGCGCATGGTCATGAAATCGCGGGAAAGGCTGAACCGGTCCGCGCCATCGACCGGCAGGTTGTTGATGCCCAACTTCAAGGTCGGATCGGGACGCTGCCCGGCCGCCACTGCCATCTCGCGGGCCGCCGCAGTAGCCGCGTCCTGCGCGGCGAGTTGCCGAGAACGATCCTGCGCGAGGCGCAAGGCCTCATCCAAAGTTAGTGGGGTCGCGGGCCCCGCAGCATAAGACCGTGAAGGAAGGACAGCCAAGAAGGCTAGGAGGTAAACCAACCCAGCCAGTGCGCGCTTGCGCGATGTATTCGGACGAAACATGGAACCTCCGCGAACGAAATGCAAAGAGCCGGTGAAACGGCTTCGCGACTCGATCCATAGATCGAGTCAGGTCACGGAGGAGACGCTATAAATTGAAACTACAGAGCAGAACGAGACGTGGAGGGCTGGTGGCGCGTTGCTCGCCGAGTGTGTGCCATTGCATCGAGGCGGCGCTCATATCCGTCTGATAGGGGAGCCGTAATACGACCGCATCCAGCACGGGCAGCGCGGGGATCTGGGTTTGTGCGTCGCTCTGATCGGATATCTGGCAATGCGCCAGACACAGATTCGCCTCGAATTCCATGGCGCAGTCTTCGGGCATATCCGAGAAGGCGCTCGCCGGCGCCGCGCTCGCCGAGACGCAGGGCGCGAACGCCAGCGCCCCCTGCGCGTAGAGCAGGAGCAGGACGGCGAGCCAATGCAGAAAAGGAGTTCGAATACGCATGTCGAGATTGTAGAGCAAACTCCATTCCGCGAGACGAGCTGCTCTACCGTTTGCTTGGTATCAGTGAAGAAGACCCTACGATCTTGTCGCAAGTTCCCGCGGGGATGTAGATCCAGGCCTACTTATCGGAATCTTGCTTGACGGTGCCGTCTTGTCCAAAACGGATGAGGCCGGCTCCAAGCCCGACTGTCCTTGCCGGCTGCTGCGCATCTTGTACGGCAAGCAGCAAAACGATAGCGATGATTCTCATGATGTCCTCCATGGGTGAACGCCGGCATTGCCGCGCGTTGCCAAGCGCGAGGCTGCAAGTTGGCGACATCGGGTATTGATCTTGGGCTCAACACGCCCCATCCGCAGCAGCTGTTTGCTGCCCTGGCCGAAGCGACCCGGCTTCTCGTAGTGCGCTTGCTTGCCCAAACTGGCGAGGAAGCGTGTTTGTGCGAGCTCGTGGACAGCCTATTGGAGCCTCAATACAAGCTATCGCGTCACCTGAAGGAATTGAGGCAGGCCGGCGTGCTGAGCGCGGAGCGCGAGGGACGATGGATCTATCACCGGCTGGCAAAGCGCGAGCGGCATCTTCGTAAATTGTACGCGGTCATCCGCAGCCTTCCGGATCCCGACAAAGCATTCCAGGCGGATGAACAGCGGTTCCGGGAACGGATCTGCCTACGCGAGGACGGGCGCTGTCGCGTCGGGATACAAACAAAGCGCTTGATGGTGTCGGCCAGCTGAGCGCTTCGGTAGCGGTGCGGTTTGCTTTTTTCCGGAGGCGGGATCAGCTCTGGCGCAAGCGCGAGCGGCGGGGTCAGCGTTGGCACCGGCCTCGTTGCCCAGTCCGGCAACTACAGGAGTAGGAGATGGTCAGAATACGTAGAATACATTGGGGAATCGCGTGTTGCGTCGTTATGGTAGGGCTCGTGTGACGTAGACGCGTAAAGCCAAGCTCGGTGTGAAGTCGCAAGATCTACTAGCGAGGTGCGACAAAGCCATGAGGATGGCGTCAATCCGAACGTCTGCATTGGCGTGCTAACGCTTTCGCCGGATGGATAATATCGCCGACCGAAATGGGGGAACAGATGACGATACGTGTAAGCCTTGTGGCGTTGCTATTGATCCAGGTGCTCGCCCTGCCGGGTGCGTTGGCGGTTGACGCCGCTCGTCCTCACTACGCTGCGGCCAGGGCCAGTCCCGATGGCATCGGCAAGACTTATCTCGGCCGCGAGATCGCGAAGGTGATGAGCTATCACGGCGCCCCGTGGCTCGAGCGCCCGGAGCGCATGGAGGAGGAGCGGCCGGACCTCGTGCTCGCCGCGCTGAATCTGAAGCTCGGAATGGCGGTCGCCGACGTCGGTGCGGGCACCGGATATTACTCGTGGCGCATGGCGCAGAGGGTGGGATCAGGCGGCACCGTCTACGCGGTCGACGTCCAGCCCGAAATGATCGAGATTCTGCAGCGGCAGATGGCGCAGCGCGCCGCCAGCAACGTGAAAGCGATACTCGGCACCACCATCGATCCACTCCTCCCGGCGGGCCAACTCGACCTCGTGTTGATGGTGGACGTCTACCACGAGCTCGAATATCCGTACGAGATGCTCGCGGCGATCGTGCGCGCGCTCAAGCCCGGTGGGCGGATCGTGTTCGTCGAGTACCGGGGAAACGATCCGGCGGTGCCGATAAAGCCGTTGCACACCATGACCGAAGCCCAGGTGCGCAAGGAAGCCGCGATTCACCCCCTGGAATGGTTGAAGACCGAGGGCAATCTGCCCTGGCAGCACGTCATCGTCTTCCGAAAGAAGTGATGCGGGCCGGGTAGCGCGTCCTCGCTGACGCCTTAGAGACAAGGAGAGCAATCCCCATGGTGCGCTCAGAGCATTTCGGGTGAGAGGGCCGCTTTGAGTAATGCCTGGGTTTCGTTGTCCCGCTGGCGTAGCCACCAGATAGCCCCCTTCTTTATGCTCCAACTTCTGGCTTCGTTACATAGGAGACACGCCGCGAGCTCTCCTAAAGTCGGTTGGTGATTGACCAGCACGACGGCACCATGATGGTTGGGCCATCCTGTGGCTTTCAGAAGAATCTGATAGCTCGCGCCCGGAGCGATCTCCTTCAACGTGGTGAACTCCTTGGTGAAGGCGCACGCGGTTTGCTGGCAGCGCTCGGCGGGGCTGCACAATACCAAGACGTCCTTAGTAGGCAGGCGCTCCCGCAACCAGATGCCCATTTTCTCCGCTTGCCTGTGACCTTTGGCGGTCAGGCGCCGGCCGAGATCGGGGACGCCGTCTTCGGCTTCGGCGTGCCGCCACAGAATGAGGTCCATGTTCCACAATGAGGGTTGACTAGCGGTAGAAGTTTACTCCGGCGTAACAACTACCTCGCCGTCTGATCCCAGAACGGTTCGGCCTGCTTCAAACGCTTCCATGCCTTCAGTGCGGGCGCGATCTCCGCGTGCACCTGGGCCGCGAAGTAGCCGCGCAGAGCGCCGAGGGCTTCTCGCGTATCGGGCTCTCGGCAATCCTGGCGCAGTGTGTCCGTCATGCGCACCACCTGGGCCGCATCATTGATTCGGCCCAGGTGGTCTTGTATCTCGGAGAGCAAGTTCAAGAACTTCTTGGTGGTTTTCTTGGGGAACAGCGATGCGAAGAACTCCCCGCCATAGCGCAGCTTCTTCAACTCGATGCGCAGTGGATGCAAGCTGACGGGTTGCGCGGCATCGATACGGGCGCCGCGCTTGAGGGCCGCCCGCCAGCGCTTGCCGATAACCCGCCGCGCGAACTCGATGACCGGCGAGGAGCGCACATGAATGGCATCCGGGTCCTCGGTGCTCATCCAGGGCTGGCGATACAAAGCGGCGGCGAAGTCCAGCAGTGCAAGGGTATACGCGGGATCCGATACATAGCCTTGAGCGAACCGGACGGCCTCCTTGCGCCTGGCATCGGACTCGGAGATTAGGCCTTCAATGCCAGCCTCGCCAGTGAGGCCGGCAGGCAGTGCGGGCAGCGTTTCTAAACGGAACACATCCCAATCGCGAGCGACCCCCAGCGTCTGGCCAAGCTTGCGCAGCGCGCTGTTTTGGCGCTCCATGGCGGCCTCGGGAATCATCGCACGGAATAAGCTTAATGCGGCCCTCAGGCGGCGCAACGCCACACGCGCCTGGTGCAGGTATTCGGGATCGTCACCTTGAATCAGCCCTTCTTCATTGGATTGAAGGTGACGCAGGCACTCGGAGACGATGGCCATGAAGGCTTCGCTCGGCGTGATGTGGGGTTCGAGAGCGATAGGCCGGGCACGGCCGGGCTGCGCCGCTTCTGCTTGCATCAGCGCGTAACCGCGCTCGGCTTTACTGCGATTCTCCAAGCGCAACGGGAACTGGGTGCACAGCTCGGTGGCTAGCGCGAACAGAGCATTGGGGTCGCCTTGCTTGAGTTCCAATTCCATCTCGCAGATGGGCGAGCTGGCGTTGGCAAGGATCTGGCCGCGGTCGAAAGCGGCTTCGATCAGCGAGGCATCGTTCCACTCGATCATGCGTGTGGAGCGGCGAAACTCGGTGGTAAATACGGGCTGGATGAGTTTGCGCAGTTCCAAGTCATCGAAAGTTTCTTGGAAAGCGCTGCCCGCCAGCGGCTCGAAACTCGGCCAGCGCAATGACACCACGCTCTCGAACTCGTCGCGATCGTGCAGTCCAATACTGACCAGGCGTTCGCGCTTGAGGGTTTGTATCCATTTCCGCCCCTGCTTGCGCAGCCGCAATCCGATACCTTGGCGCCGCAGAGCGCCATCCGGAGTATCAAAGTACACGCTATGCAACAGGCGCGTGACCGCTTTGCCGCGCACGCGTTGTCTCAGCAGGGGTGCGCGCAGGGCACGCTCCAACACCTCCCTCGGTGCAACGAGTTTGATCTCCAGTTCGCGTGGGGCAGCAGGTGCCGGCGAGAGCGGGAGGGCTTCGCTCATTTCACCGGCTTGCGCTTGGGCTTGAGAGGGCGCGCGATGGGGCGCGATTCGTCCTCGTCCCCAGGCGCGGAACCGAATCGCGCGATGAGCGCGGCTTGTGCGGATACCTTCTTTGCGCGCGAAGGCTTGGCGAGGTGATAAGTCCCTTCGGAATCCATCTCCCAAGCCTGGGTGTTGTCCTCCAGATAAATCTCGAGCCCTTCGGCGATGACGCGCCTGCGCAACTTGTCATCCAAGACCGGAAAGCACACTTCGATGCGCCGGAAGAAATTTCTGTCCATCCAATCCGCGCTCGACAAATACACCTTGCCGGAGGCATGAAAGCGGAAAATGCGATGGTGTTCGAGAAATCGTCCAATGATGGAACGCACGCGAATGTTCTCCGACAGCCCAGGGATACCCGGGCGCAAGGCGCACACACCGCGCACGATAAGTTCAATCTTTACCCCCGCTTTCGAAGCGGCGTAGAGTTCTTCGACAATTAGCGGTTCGAGCAGCGCATTCATCTTGGCGGTGATACCGGACTTCTTTCCGGCTTTGGCTTGCGCGGCTTCGTGGCGCACAGCGGCGATCATCTGGCTATGCAAGGTGAAGGGCGATTGCAGCAGGTGGCGCAACTTGCCGGCCCTGCCCAAGCTGGTCAACTGCATGAACACATCGTTGACGTCCGCGGCGATGGCCTCGTCGCAGGTGAACAATGCGAAGTCCGTATACAGCATGGCGGTGCGAGAGTGGTAGTTTCCCGTGCCCAGATGCACATAGCGCCGTAGCCCAGACTTCTCGCGCCGCAGCACCATCACCATCTTGGCGTGGGTCTTATGCCCCACCACGCCGTAGACGACGTGGGCCCCTACTTCCTCCAGGCGCTGGGCCCAATTGATGTTGGCTTCTTCGTCGAAGCGTGCCATCAACTCCACCACCACGGTGATCTCCTTACCGCGCTGCGCGGCGTCCACCAGGATTCGCATTAGTTCCGATTCGGCGCCCGTGCGATAGACGGTTTGCTTGATGGCCACGACATTGGGATCCTTGGCGGCTTGATCGATGAAGCTGATGACGGGCTTGAAGGACTGATAGGGGTGATGCAGCAACACGTCGCCCTTTCGAATGGCGGCGAAGATGTCGCTACGCTTGACCAAGGTCCCAGGCACTCCCGGGGAAAAAAGCGGGAACTTCAGGTCCGGCCGGTCCACTTGATCGGGCACTTGCATCAGGCGCACGAGATTCACAGGGCCATCCACCTGATACAGATCCGCGGCGCGTAGCTCGAACTGTTCCAGCAGAAATTCCACTATGCCGGGCGGGCACAGAACCGCGGCTTCCAGACGCACGGCATCGCCGAAGCGCCGCTGCGGTAATTCACCTTGCAAAGTGGTGCGCAGGTTCTTGATCTCTTCCTCGTCAACGAATAGATCGCTGTTGCGAGTAACGCGGAACTGGTAGCAGCCAAGCACCGCCATGCCCGCGAACAACTCGCCGACATGGGCGTGGATGATGGAGGACAAAAACACAAATCCGAAATCGCAATCGGAGACTTCGCGCGGTAGATGAATCACGCGCGGCAGCACACGCGGGGCTTGCAACAAGGCCATGCCGGACTTGCGCCCAAAGGCGTCCTTGCCGGATAGTTGCACGGCGAAATTCAGGCTCTTGTTCAGGATGCGCGGAAACGGATGCGCGGGGTCGAGCCCGATGGGTGTGAGCAAGGGCATCAACTCGCGAAAGAAGTAGGCCTTGATCCACGCCTTCTGCGCCGCATTCCATTGTCCGCGTCGCAAGAAGCGGATGCCTTCCTTGGCGAGCGCGGGCACCAACTGGTCGTTGAACATCGCGTACTGCTGCGTGACCAGATCGTGGGCGATATGGCCGATTTCCCTGAAGACGTTAGACGGTGTGCGTCCGTCTGGGGAAGGGTGTTCCGCGCCCATCTCGATCTGAGCCTTGAGCCCCGCCACGCGGACCTCGAAAAATTCGTCCAGATTGTTGCTGACGATGCACAAGAAGCGCAGGCGCTCGAGCACTGGTGTGGCCGCGTGGGCCGCTTGCGCCAGCACGCGCCGGTTAAACTCAAGCTGGCCCAGCTCCCGGTTCAGGAAGTGCTGAGCGGCGAGTTTCTTCTTGGGTCGCGCTGCGACGGCCATGGAAGCGGCGGGCTGATTGCTGAAATTGGGCGGCCCGGCATCGGGCAAGGAACTTAATTCTCCGGCGGCTTGTACCCCGAGGCTTCCTGCGCTCCCGTCCCGAAGAAGTGCTGCTCCATTTGTTCCGCCAAATACTTTCGGGCTTTGGCGTCCGCCAGGCTTAGACGCATCTCGTTGATCAGCCGTTTTTGTTGTTCGAGCCATTCTTGCCAAGCTGCTTTGGAGACGTTGTCGAAGATGCGCTTACCCAGCGCACCAGGGTATGGGGGAAAGTCAAAACCTTCGGCTTCGCGGCCGAGTTTGACACAGATGACGGTTCGAGGCATGGCGATTCTCTCTTACGATAGGGGAGCGGTGGTTACGGAATTATGACAGCGTGGTGTCAACAGACCCTAGTGCAGCAGGCCAGCGAAGGCTGCCTTTCGCTCCTTCGGCTTGGACAGATGATAGCCCTGGCCCAGATCCACGCCCAGGGTACGTAGCATTTGCAAGGAGCCCTCGTCCTCGATGCACTCCGCCACGGTGCGTTTGCGCAATCCCTTGGCCACCTCGATGAAGGCGCGAACAAACACTTGATTGTCGTGATCGGCCGGAAGGTTCTTGATGAACTGGCCGTCGATTTTGAGCATGTCGACGTTCAAGTGCTTGAGGTAGGCAAAGGAGGAGAACCCGGCGCCGAAATCATCCAAGCAAGTCTGTAAGCCGGATTCGCGCAGGACATCGATGAAGCGCTGGGCGTCGTGCAGGTCCGAGACGGCGGCGGTTTCGGTGATCTCGAAGATGAGCCGCGAAGGTGAGACATCTTCTCGGCGCAATGCGTCGGAGATGTAACGCGGAAGAGTGGCTTCACCCAAGGAGCGCCCTGACAAGTTCACGGCAATGGCGGGTACCTCCGGATGGGCGGCGAGCAGGTTGACGCACTCACCGATCACCCAGCGGTCGATATCCAGAATCTTGCCGCTCTTCTCGGCCACCGGGATAAAGGTATTGGGCATGATGGGCTGCTCGGGATGGTCCGTATCCTCCATACGCACCAAGGCTTCCAGGTGGCGCAATTCGCTGTTGGAGCATGCGTGAATGCCTTGGAAGTGGAGCCGCAGGCGATCATTCTCCAAGGCGTCTTCGATGCGCTCGTTCCAGTTCAAGCGCTTGATCATGCGCCGGCTGGTGGCGGAATCTTCCTTGTACATGCGCCAGGTGTTCTTTCCCGCTTCCTTGGCCTGGTACATGGCGGTGTCGGCGTGGGCCACCAAATCCTCCGAGGTTCCCGCGTGAGTGGGATGAAGCGCGATGCCTAAACTGCAGGTGAGCCGAAGCCGGTTGCCTTCGAAGTTGAAGGGAATGCGCGCGATGGCGCGCACGATGCGCTCGGCCAAAGATTGCACTTCCGCCGCCGTGACGTTGGGACACAGGATGGCGAACTCATCGCCGCCAAGGCGCGCGAATACTTCGTTGCGCCGGACCTGTGCCGAGACTTCTCCCGCCACACGAATGAGCAATGCATCGCCCGTGCGATGCCCGAAGCTGTCGTTGACGTGTTTGAATTCATCGATATCGAAGAAGAGCAGAGCCGAAGTCGCTTTCTCGCGTTCGTTATGGTTGAGCACGCGCGTCAACTCGTCTTGGAAGCGATGACGGTTGTACAAGCCGGTGAGCGGATCGCGTTCGGCCAAGTAAAGGATCTGATCGGCGGTTTGGCGCTCGCGGGTAACATCCTCGAATACCCACAGGTAGCCCACGATCTCGCTGCCGCTGCCCCGCACGGGATAGCCTTGGCGCGTGACCAAGCGGCCATCGGCCATCTCGATCTCCAAGGGTTCGGCGGCCCCGGCGCTGGGCTGGTCGTAGAACAGACGTTTTTCCAATTTCTCCGGGTGCGCCAGCGTGTTCTTCACGCTGCGCAAGAGACCACCCGCGTCCATCCCCACGAAGTGCGCCTGGGAGCTTCCGACCAGCCAAATGTGCTCGAAGGCGGGATTGGAGTAGATCACCTTGTTGTTGCGATCGACGAACAAGATGCCTAGCTGCATGGCTGAGAGGAGCGCGTTCAAACGCGCGCGTTCATCGCTAGCCTGAGTCAAGTATTCGCGCTGAACGGCATTGGCTTTCCCCAGTTCTTTCAAGGCTTCGGAGACCCGGGCTTCACCGGCGGCCAGCGCTTGAATCTTGTCCTCGGCAGCGCTCGCCACCGTATTAAAAGCGTGCCCTAGTCCCGCCACCTCGTCATCGCCCACCACGCGAACTCGTGTGCTGAAGTTCCCCGCCGCGACGTTGGCGGCCGCACGCGTAAGGCGGCGTAGGTGCCGTGTGAGCCAAAAGCCCAACAAGGTGAGCATCAATGTGGACACACCCACGCCGAACAGGGCGACCACACCGCTTTGGGAGATCAGCGCGCGCCGGGACTGGGATAAGAACTTGGTGGAAAAACCGATTCCCAGAGTGCCGTATTGCGTGCCATCGATCATGATGGGAATGCGCTTGTCGTAGTTGCTGTCAGTTCCGCCTTCGGCGATGCTGGGATCGCTGGGCGGCAAGATGTTGGAGGGGTTGCGCCCCGAAGCGGCCACCGGGCGTTGGCGATGATCGAATAACTGCAGGTAATTTAGGCCTTGGTCGGAGCGCATGTCATCCAGGAGATGCTGGATGGTGGCGTAGTCACGCTGAACCAAGGGGGCGGCGAGACTGGCACTCAGAATGGGGGTGGCCCTTTCGATCCAGTTTTCGGCTTCTTGAATCAAGGCTTTCTGGTTGAGGCGCACACTATTAGCCACCAAGACGGAGAGGGTGATCACCTCCACGACGAGCGCCGTGAGAACCAGCCTAAGGCGAAGGGATTTCGGAACGAAGGTCATGGGAGGAAGCGTCCATTGGCGAGAACGTGGCAGACACCCTCAACGCACCTGCCTGTCACCTAGCCGCAGTTCCTCCCAAATTTTTCTTTGTTCCGCGGCAAGGAAATCTAAATTCTTAAGTTCAGCCTCCGTGGGCGGGCGCACGCCACCTAATCCCGTCTCATTGAGGAATTTCATTCCTTCGGGTGTGGTTTGCATGAACTCGATGACGGCGCTTTTCAGGTTTTCTCGCTCGGAGAGCGAGAAAACGGAGCGCGCCACCATCATCAAGTGAGCGATTTTGCGCGTTTGTGCGATTTGCTTTACCTGCATTCTTTGCGATTCGGGGGCTCGGTGTAACACGAAAGCCTTGACCAAGGCAGCGGCATACTCGCCTTGCACTAACCCCAACAATACCGAATCTTGGAAGCTGTGGGGACGTTCCACTTGCGCCATGCTCACGCCATGCTTTTCCAACAGTTCCTTGCCGAGCAGAGCCGTCGCACTCGTACGCTGGGGGAAGGCGATGGATTGGCCATTGAGTTCGCGCACGCTTTGAATGGGGCTATCCGCTTTGACCAGGAGCACGCCGTAGAGCTCCGCTGTGAATCTTAGCAACGGTTCATAGCCATGCTCGCGTTGCGCCAAGCGGGCCGTGTGGGGGGCTACGATGGCGATGTCGTATTGCTGGGCGATCAGCTGCCTGTCGAAATCTTCCAAACCCGGCGCGGTCACTAGCATGACGGAGCGCTCCAACCGGCGCTCTAGAAAGACCGAGAGCGGTTTGAACATGCCCAGCAGAGTACGGGTGCTGATGTAGGGCGTGAGACCGAACTCCAGCGCGGACTCAGCCCTTCCCAGCGGGCTGGCCAACACCAGCCCTAGCAAGAAAACACTTGTTATCAGGCGTCGCATTTTGGAGACAAACCAATGATTCCAAAGGGCACGATAGCGCCGCACATGATACTAGACGAGCGTTTTGGTTAGAACCTTGGACCGCCGCTGCAGGTTATAGAGTGACTTTTTTTCGGGGGGAAGTTGCTCGGCTGCGGACTCGGAGAAACCGCGCTCCGCGAACCAGTGTGCCGTTTTCGTGGTGAGGACGAATATTTGACGCAAGCCTTGTTTTCTCGCCAGATCTTCGACATGCCGCAGCAAGCGTTCACCGGCCCCGCCGCCTTGGTGCTCCGCGTGCACCGCAAGACACGCCAGTTCGCCAGACCTGGCGCGCGGAAAGGGGTACAGGGCAGCGCAACCCACGATCATGCGGTCGTGATCGAGCACCGTGAATTGGCTGATTTCGGTCTCCAATCGCGCCCGCTTGCGTTTGAGGAGAGTCCCGTTTGCTTCCAAGGGTTCGATGAGCCGCAGAATGCCACCGACATCCTCGATAGTGGCCTGGCGTAATTGCTCCAACGGATCCTGGGTGATCATAGTCCCTACGCCGTCGTGGGTGAAAAGCTCCAACAGCAAACCGCCATCGGTTTCCCTGCTGATGAAGTGAACTCGCCCCACTTGGTTGCGGCAGGCGCGCACGGCCATGGCCAGTGCTTGTGAAGCGGGCGATTGGTCCAGTAGCTGGCCAGCTTCCGAGGCCGTTAGCTCACGCATAGCCCGCCGTCCCGCCTGCGGCCCATCCACCAAGAAAATCAGCTTGTCGGCGGCCACGGCGACCGCCGTTTCGGTGGCCACTTCTTCGAAGGTGAGGTTAAACACCTCGCCGGTCGGGGAGTAACCCAAAGGCGAGATCAATACGACTTCGCCGGCATCCAAGCGGCCACGGATGGCACCGGCATCGATCTTTCGGACCTCCACGGTGTGCTGCATGTCCACCCCCACCACCACACCCGAGGGACGAGCTACCCCGAAATTCCCCCCCGCCACTTTAAGCCGGGTGTC
>JBKKAO010000027.1:0-2983 GCA_046714645.1 Burkholderiales bacterium
CGACCTCGCGCACACGCTCCCGGGTCTTTGCGCGCACGCGCCCCGGGGCGCCCAGCGCGCGCGTGGCGGGCGCTCGCGACACGCCCGACGCGCGCGCCACGTCCGCAAGCTTTGGGTTGGGCCGTCGAGCCATCGGGCGAAACTCTAGCACTGCGAGTGAAAACGCTTGCAACTGCTTTCTGCTGCGCCGCAGCTTGACGAGGAAGCATGCCAAAAATACCCTCTGCAAGCGGTTTCATTCCGTGGCCACGGGCGGTCGGTCAAGTCAAGGCGAGGATTTCCGCATGAAGGAACTGGACGAGTTGGTCAAAGTGCGCGAGCAGATCATTCCGCGCTCGCAATTGAAGCGCCTGGCCAAGCGCAACAACTATGCAGGGCTTGGGTTCCTCGCCTTTCATTTTTCCCTGATTGCCGGAACGGGTTGGTTGGTCCACCAAACTCTGGGAACCTGGTGGATCGTTCCGGCGGTCTTTTTGCATGGAGTGACCCTGGCCACCCTGTTCGCTCCGCTGCATGAAACCAGTCACGGCACGGCATTCAGGACGGTCTGGCTGAACGAGGCCGTTTTGTGGCTTTGCGGACTGCTCTACATCTTCCCGCCGCGGTGGTTCAGGTACCACCACGCGTTCCATCACACCTACACGCAAATACGGCGCCGCGACTCGGCCATGGTCCTCCCCAAACCGATTACCCTCGGGCAGTACCTGTTCTATGTGTCGGCGGTGCCGGTTTGGCGCCGTAACCTGTCGTACCTGTTCAACCACGCCATGGGCCGGCTTGATCCCGCCGAGCACGAGTACGCGCCCGTCGACCAGCATCCGGCGCTGGTTCGGGAAGCTCGCGTGATGGTGACGATCTATGCGGGCATCGCTGCCGTAGCGGTTGCCTACGGGTCATGGGCTCCGGTGATCTACTGGTTGCTGCCGCGCGTCGTCGGTGAGTCGTACGCGCGCTGGATTCGGGTGGCGGAGCATACCGGCTGCGAGGAAGGCTCTGATCCCCGGGCCAACACCCGCACCACGCAAACGAACCCGTTCATCAGGATTCTGTGGTGGAACATGCCGTATCACGCCGAGCATCATCTGTGCGCATTCGTGCCGTTCCACGCCCTGGGCAAGTTCCATGAGCAGGTTCACGACAAGCTCTTGGTCAGCAATGGCGGCTACTTCAAGGTGCACCTTGAACTATTCCGCCGATTCATTCGCCTCAAACATCGCGCGCAAGCCAACTAGGTCCGGGCAACGGCAGATCGGAAAGGCATAAGTTCGTGGAACAGCCGGGAAAATGGCATCGCGCCGCCTTGTTTTCGGAAATCGAGAACGATGACGTCCTAGGAGTCACCGTTGGCGAGCAGGGCGAGCATGAAGTGGCCGTGTACAAGCTGGGTGGGAAGTGTTACGCCACCGCCGACCGGTGCACGCACCAGACCGCGAGACTCTCGGACGGGCTGGTCATCGACGAATTCATCGAATGCCCGCTGCATCAGGGGCGCTTCCACATTCCGACAGGGAAGGCGCGGAGCGCGCCTGTGAGCATTCCCCTGCAGACCTATCCCACCAAAGTGGAGGATGGGGTGGTCTACGTGCTGGTTGAAGACATCCAGTTCGACTGACGCGATGAACAAGATCGGCTTCATCGGTGTCGGCGTCATGGGTGCGCCGATGGTCCGCAATCTCCTGAAGGCGGGCTTCGAGGTCACTGTCTTTGACGTGAATGCCGCGGCGGTCGAGGCGATCGGCAGGGAAGGCGCGCGTCCATCGAACTCACCAGCGGCGGTTGCTCAGGAGTCCGAGTGCGTCATCACGATGGTCACGAAAGGCTCCGACGTCGAGCAGGTGCTGTTTGGGCCGGAAGGCGTGATCAATACGATTCGGCCGGGGACGTTGTACATGGACATGAGCACCATTCCTCCCGCCACCACGGACGCGATCGGCAAGAGAATGCTCGCCAAGGGCGTCGAGATGCTCGACGCTCCGGTTGGAAGGACTTCGCAGCACGCGGAGCGCGGCGAGTCGCTGTTCATGGTCGGCGGCTCCGAGGCCGCGCTGGAGCGCGCCCGTCCTATTCTCCGGAGGTTGGGCGATACCATCGTGCATTGCGGCCCGTTGGGATCGGGCATTCGAATGAAGGTCGTCAATAATTTCCTCGCCAGCGCCACCAATGTGGCCACAAGCGAGGCCTTGGCGCTCGCGGAGGCCGCGGGCGTCGACCCGGAGCTCGCGAGGAGCGTCATGCTCCGCACGGTGGCTGGCCAGGGCCATCTCGGCACCACCTACCCCGCCAAGGTCCTGAAAGGCGATTTCAGTCCCGGCTTTCGCGTCGACCTCGTGGTCAAGGACGTGGGAATCGCGATCGACATGGCCCGGGAGCTGGATTTCGATCTGTCCATGGGAAAGGCCGCGCTTGCCGCGTATCAGGCTGCGAACGCCAGGGGCCATGCATCGGACGACTGGACCATCGTCTATGCGCTTGCCCGTCGCGACCTGAAAAAGAGCTACGGAGCGTCGGGCGACTAGCTGCGCGCACGAAGAATTTTGAATGAAAACGTTTCCAGTTGTTTTCTGCTGCGCCGCAGCTTGACTACGGCAGACCGCAAAAATAGGCTCTGCAAGCGTTTTCAATTCTCCACCATCCAACCAAAAGGGGACAACATGGATCGGTTCACAACCTGGATGCGACGCGCGGCCGCGCTCGCGCTCCTGATGGCGCTGTTGCCGGGCCTTGCGCAGGCGCAGACTCACCGCATGCGGCTGCAGTCGGCGATTCCCTCGGCGGGGGAAGATTTCAAGATGCTGGTGCGGCTCTCCCAGCGCGTGGATGCGATGACCAACGGGCGCCTGAAGATCGAAGTCCTGCCCGACGGCGCGGTCGTCGGCGCGACCGAGATCCTAGACGCGGTGGACAAGAACCTCGTCGAAGCGGGTTTCGCGTGGACGCATTACTGGAGCGGTAAGCATCCGGCGGCGGCGCTCTTCGGCTCGCC
>JBKKAO010000028.1:0-5137 GCA_046714645.1 Burkholderiales bacterium
AGTCGAGTTGCGGGCGATGACGAACAGGTTGTTCAATCTGGACAGATCGGTAATCAACGTCTCGGTCATCCCATCGGCGAACCAATCCTCATCGGCCTTTCCGCTCATGTTCTGAAAGGGCAACACCGCGATGGAGGGCTGTTCGGGAATCGGCAGTTTCGCCGTGCTGGCTGTTGCCGCGGTTGAAGCGGTCGTAATCTTGTGAACAGAGCCATACCAGAGTGCCCCTCCAGCGGCGAAGAGGACCAAGAGCGCCGCAGCTGCAATCGCCAATTTCCTCTTCCCGGGTTTTCCAGGAGACAAGTGCTTGAACGGCTGCGCGACCGCTTCCGCCATCACCCGGTACACCTCCACCGGCTCGGCAATGTTCTTCACCGTGCGCTTGCCCAGATTCTGAAAGCCGAACGGTAGTTTGCTCTTGACGTTGTCATACACCCAGCTCGATATACAAACCCCGCCCGGATCGGCCAGCGATTCCAGTCGCGCCGCGATGTTGACGCCATCGCCATAGAGCGCGCCTTCTTGCTCCAGCACGTCTCCCAGATTGACCCCGATGCGCATCCGCATGCGCCGGTTCTCTGGGAGTTGTTCGTTGCGCTCGGCAAGTTCGGCTTGAATGTCCATCGCCGATTGCACCGCCTCAACGGCACTGGGAAACTCCGCAAGCAAAGCGTCTCCGGGCGAGTCGATTACTCGTCCCCCATGGTCGCCGATATGCCGGCGCATCACCTGCCTGTGGGCGGTGAGGGTTTCCAGAGTCGCCCGGTCATTCTCGCCCATCAAGCGCGAGTAGCCCGACACATCCGCGCTCAAGATCGCAGCAAGCTTTCTAGTCGCCATCACGGCATCCAGATCCTAAAGTGCATGGGAAAACTCGGCGTTCCATGCTCGCTCTTCCTCCGCCTTCTTCACTCCTCCCTTCTCCACCCTCCCCTCCTCCCACCTCACCTAAAACGTTCCCGGATAATTCCCCCCATCGATCAAAAAGTTCTGTCCGGTGATATATCCCGCCTGCGCGCTGCAAATGTAAGCGCACAGATCGCCGAATTCGGAGGGATCTCCAAACCGGCCCGCGGGCACGGTCTCCATGCGGCCTTGCTGGATCTCTTCCATGGTTTTGCCTTGCATCTTGGCCGCGGCCGCGCTGCGCTTGCGCAGAGTTTCGGTATCGAACATGCCGGGCAGGATATTGTTGATGGTTACGTTCTGGGCCACGTACTTGCGGGCAATGCCAGCGATGAAACCGGTGAGTCCCGAGCGCGCACCGTTGGATAGCGCGAGGATGTCGATGGGCGCCTTCACTGCGCTAGAGGTAATGTTGACGATGCGCCCAAACTTGCGGGCCACCATGTTATCCACCGTCGCTTTAATGAGTTCGATGGGAGCCAGCATGTTGGCGTCCATCGCCGCGATCCAGTGCTCCCGGGTGAACTCGCGAAAATCCCCTGCGGGCGGTCCGCCTGCATTGTTGACCAAGATATCTGGCGCGGGGCACGCTGCGAGGGCCTTGGCCCGTCCTTCCGGCGTTGCGACATCGGCCACCACCTCGGTGACTTTGACGCCCGTGGCGCGCCGTATTTCGCCGGCGGTCGCACGCAACGCCTCTTCTCCACGCGCGACCAGAGTGACATTGACACCATCCTTAGCCAAGGAAAAAGCACAGCCTTTCCCCAATCCCTTGCTCGCCGCGCACACTAGCGCCGAGCGCCCTCGAATGCCTAGATCCATTTGCCGTTTTCTCCCGTAGGATAGGTTGAAATTCCAAAGTCCCGGGCATGATTGCTGCACCCCGGCCCGCAATGACTATGGTGATTCAAATCCATCCGGAGCGCAAACTTGCCCTCATGCAGCGAGCCGGTTGCCTAAAGCTATAATGCAGCCGTCATACACATGCCTCCATGGACACCCTTTCTTTTGACACGAATCACGCTTTCGCGCGCTACAGGGCTTGTTGTCGTAACGGCCATGCTCACTGGATGCGCCACGGGAAGTAACCCGCGAGACCCTCTAGAGCCTTTCAACCGAGGCGTGTACAAGGTCAACGATGTCCTGGACAAGGTCGCGCTCAAGCCCGTCGCCAAGGGGTATCGAGCCGTCGTACCGTTGCCGCTACGCGGCGGCGTCAGCAACTTCCTCAACAATCTTCGCGACCTTCCCATCGCCTTCAACGGGCTCTTGCAAGGCAAGTTTCACCAAGCCGCGTCCGATAGCGGCCGCTTCGTCATCAATTCCAGCATCGGAATCCTCGGCTTCTTCGACGTCGCCTCCAACTTAGGATTGCGCAAACATGACGAGGACTTCGGACAAACTCTTGGGGTTTGGGGCGTTGCCTCAGGTCCTTATCTGATGTTACCTCTCCTGGGACCGAGTACGGTGCGCGACGGGTCAGGGTTGATCGTGGACTACGGTACAGGCCCGGGAAACTACATCTTCCGCGAGGCGCCGGAGAATTGGACCGTGTTCGCCCTTCGCATCGTGAGCCAAAGAGCGAGTCTCCTAGACGCGGAGCGTCTATTGGACGAGGCCGCTTTGGACCGATACACCTTCTTGCGAGATGCCTATCTGCAACGCAGGGAGCGGCTCATCCAGAATGGCGAAGAAGGGGCCAAGACCAAGGCATCCGAAACCGCCCCCAAAAGAAAAACACTGAAAGAGCTTGAGGAGGAGTTGGAGGGAGACTTAGAAGAAGGGCTGGAAGGAGACCCCGCCAGCTTGCCAGTATCCGCTCCAGCCAAGCCGTAGCAAACTGACAGGCCCTTAGTTCAGCCGCGCAGTGCTCTGGCGAAGCTCAACCACTTTTGCGTGGATATCGTCGGCGTCATCGGCGCCGGGTTGCAGTTTGAGGTAGCGCTCCAAGTCGGCCAAGGCCGCGCGAAAACATTCCATCTGCTGGTATAACAGTCCCCGATCGCGAATCTCTCCGGCTGAATCGGGGCAGAGCACCATTAACCATTCAATGATGGACAGTGCATCTTGAACTTGCTCCCGTTGCGCATACGCCGATTTCAAGTTGCGCAACATGCGAGCGAGAATTTCTTTCTTCTCCGCGGCTACGAGCAAGCTCGCGACAATAGCGCGGGAGACCTCTCCTCCCCTGACCTCTCTCAATCGCTTCTGAAGTTCCGGCATGCTCAAGGAAGCGCCACCGGCGAAGGGGTCCAATACGATCACCCCTTGATTGACCCTGCACTTCACCAAAAAATGCCCTGGAAAGGAAACGCCGCGCAATGGCAACCCAATGCGCTGGCCAATCTCCAGATACAAGACCGACAAACTAATGGGAATGCCCCGCTTGCGATCCAGCACATCGTTTAGAAAGCTGTTGCGCGGATCGTAATAATCTTCTCGATTCGGTCCGAAGCCTTGTTCCTGAAACAGAAACTGATTCAGCGCGCCGATACGCATCGGTACATCGATATCCCCCCTGAGGCGCCGGCCTAAGGTCGTGCCGAGAAAGTCCAACTCAGCGATGTAACGCTCCACATCCAGATCGCGGTTCCGGCTCTTGGCGATGAGCAGGGCCGCGCGCGCCAGGTCGATCTGATCGTCCGGTTGCCGAACCACGTTTTCAAACTGAGCGATGGGAGCATTGTTCGATTCCACGGCGGACACTAGCCAGACAGCGACGCTTCTCTACTTCGCGAGCGTAATGGGTGGTAGAAACAGGGCAGGAATCTGCGTCTTGCGTGGCGCGCTACGCGGAACTTCCGGGTCGTGCCGGATTGGGCGAGGCGGTGTGGCGACCAGCGCCGCCGCATGGGCGAAGCCGCTGGGAAGCTCAGCGGCTTGCACCGAACTTTGCCGCAGCAAGTCACTCTCCGTAGCGATGGAAATGGATGCTTTCAACATCCTTTCGATGCCAGCCAGCGACTCGGCATCACTCGGCGCGACCAATGAGATCGCTTCGCCTTCGAGGCCTGCCCGGCCGGTCCGGCCGACCCGGTGAATGTAATCCTCGGGATTGGGCGGCAACTCATAGTTGATCACGAGCGGAAGCTGCTCGATATCGAGCCCGCGGGCCGCGATGTCCGTGGCAACCAAGACGTTGACTGTCCCCGCCTTAAACTCGTTCAGCGCTTGCAAGCGCTCTCCCTGTGACTTATCGCTATGCAGCGCGGTACAGGAGAATCCCTCACGATCCAGGAAATGCGCTAGGCGGTTGGCCATTTGCCGCGTACTGGTGAATACCAATACTTGTTTCAACTCCCGAGAACGCAGCAGAAAACTCAAACACTCGCGTTTTCGGTTCTCGCCGACCTTATAGGCCTTGTGAGTTACCAGCTCGGCGATGGTATTTTTCTGCGCCACCTGGATGCGCACGGGATCACTGAGTATTTGATTCGCGAGCCGCTTGATATCTTCGGAAAAAGTCGCCGAGAACATCAGGTTCTGGCGCTTGGCGGGCAACAAAGCCAAGATTCGTTTGATGTCGGGCATGAAGCCCATGTCCAGCATGCGATCGGCTTCGTCGAGTATTAGAACTTCCACCTGCCCCAGTTGCACCGTCTTCTGCTGCACGTGATCCAGCAGCCGCCCCGGCGTAGACACGAGAATCTCCACGCCCGCTTTCAACTCCTTAATTTGAGGATCGATGTTCACTCCGCCATAGACCACCGTGGTACGAAGCGCCGTGTACTTGGCGTAGTCACGGGCGGATTCCCACACTTGCACAGCCAATTCCCGGGTGGGCGTCAATGTCAATACCCGCACCGGATGCCGGGCGGGCGAGGCACTGGTGCTCGCGTGGCGCTTGATCCGTTGCAAAACGGGCAGCATAAACGCCGCGGTCTTCCCGGTCCCGGTTTGAGCGCTCGCCATCATATCGCGCCCATCTAGGATCGCCGGAATGGCTTGAGCTTGCACCGGTGTGGGTTCGAAATACCCCTGTTCAGAAATCGAACGAAGGATATCCTCGTCCAAACCAAGCTCGGTAAATTTCATCTCGATAACGACCTTCCATGGGTGGATTCATCCGGAATGACCTCGGAATAAGTCCCGGAGGAAAGAGATCATACCTCATCCCCGGCAAAACCTTAGAAACATGGGGGTTTCCGCTAGAATCCGCGCGTCTCACCTCTGCTCTCGCGCCCCGGTAGCTCAGTGGATAGAGCAACCCCCTCCTAAGGGGTAGGTCGCA
>JBKKAO010000029.1:0-5148 GCA_046714645.1 Burkholderiales bacterium
TCACTTCGCCGAGCGGATTCCAATCGGGGCAGCAACCCCGAACTCGCGCTCACGATGGTCAGTTGCCGGCGTTAGGCGCCGCAACCGTTCCCTGAAAACTAGACCGCCCTCAGGGTACGCGCGGGTGGCGCCAGTGCCCTAGCTGCTAGGCAAGGGGGCGCCATGTCGTGGAAATTGAGCGGCGCAGGAGAGGTATTTATCCGTTCGGCATATTCGTTGCTCTTTGTGTAATTTCCTCAGTCAATGGACCTTCGCTATGCCTAAGTTTGGAACTATTCGTAAGCAGCAATGGGCCGCCCTTGTCTTGGCGAGTACACCAATACTCCTGGCGGGCGAGACCGCTTCAGCTGCGGAGCAATTTTATGTGGGCGCCGGAGTAGGCTATACGCGTGACGGCAGCGGATGCGAAGTCGTGGACGCCACCACCAATACGATTCTTCCGACGGCAAGCTGCGATACGAACTCCATCGAAGGCAAGCTCTATGGCGGTTATCGCTTCAACGATTTTCTTGGCGTTGAGCTGGGCTACATGGGGCTAAGAAGCACGTCGATTACCTTAGTGGATGGACGTTCCGGGAAATTTGAGGCCAGCGGTATCCCGATACAAGCGGTGGTCTTTCTGCCCGCAAGCACGGATCTTAGCTGGATGGGGAAGCTGGGTGTCGTTCGGTGGAGCGGAAAGGCCAGCGGTCGCTTGACGGGAAGCCAGAGCGATAGCGGCTTCTCCTTTGTCCTGGGTGCCGGTGCCGAGTACAACTTGGGGAACAACCTCGCTATTCGAGGTGAGATCGAATATTTTCCGAAGATCGGCGATAAAAAAACGGTAGGGGAAGCCGACATCACAGCCATCGGCGTGAGTTTGAAATACTCCTTCTAGAAAAGAACATGCCCTCGTGGAGAGGGCATGTCGCGTCGGTATTGTGTGTGGCGCGGATCGTTCTAAGCTTTGACTCGCCTCCTCAGAAACAGAGCCGCCGGAACGCTGAGGAGCAAGGCAAGAGTTGAGGGCTCTGGTACTGACACAAAAGGTCCCAGCTCAACGATCGGGCTAAAGTTAACTACCTCATTCTCGGGCGGAAGCGGGGCTCCATCATCAATCAGGCCCAGATCAACGGGTGGAGTCTCGTCGACATGCTCACCCGTTGGTTCATAGATATTGGTTCCGACTCCGGAAGACGGACCCTGATTCGCACTGCTGATCTGAACATGGATGGCGTGTGCGGATGGCGCAGCGAATCCGATTGTCAGGATGATCGAAAGAAAAACCGCGTTGAACTTCGTTTGCATGGGGATCGCTCCGGTTGCTGTTTCCACACAGCTATGCAGTTCTCATACCGGCACGCAGACTGCTGATCCGACGGGGAATTTAATTGATCTGCCCCGCGAGCTGTAAGAAAAGTCGACAGCGATGAGTGAAAATTCTGGCGAATGTTGAACACCCTTCTACATGCTGCGCCGGTACTGACCACCCACCTCGAAGAGCGCGTGAGTGATTTGTCCCAATGAACACACCCGCGCCGCTTCCATTAACACTTCGAACACATTAGCGTTCTCAATGACGCTCTGTTGCAATCTCTGCAGCATGGCGCTGCCCTCGGCCTGATGCTGCCGGTGAAAATCGTGCAAACGTTCGAGTTGAGATTGCTTTTCTTCTTCAGTCGAGCGCGCGAGCTCGAGAGTTTTCGTGGTCTGTTCCCCTCGAGGATTACGAAAAGTGTTCACCCCGATGATGGGATAGGAACCGTCGTGCTTCATATGTTCGTAGTAGAGCGACTCTTCTTGAATCTTGCCGCGCTGGTAGCCTAACTCCATGGCGCCCAGGACGCCGCCGCGCGTGCTGATGGCCTCGAACTCCTTGAGTACCGCCTCCTCAACCAGGCCCGTCAGCTCCTCGATGATGAAGCTGCCCTGGTTCGGATTCTCGTTCTTGGCCAATCCCCACTCGCGGTTGATGATGAGCTGAATGGCCATGGCGCGCCGGACGCTTTCTTCGGTGGGCGTCGTGATCGCTTCGTCGTAGGCGTTGGTGTGCAGGCTGTTGGCGTTGTCGTAGGTAGCGATTAGCGCTTGCAGCGTGGTGCGAATGTCGTTGAAGTCGATTTCCTGCGCATGCAACGAACGCCCGGAGGTCTGGCAGTGATACTTGAGCTTCTGCGCGCGTTCGTTGGCACCGTACTTATTCTTCATGGCCACGGCCCAGATGCGGCGTGCGACGCGTCCGATCACCGTGTACTCGGGATCCATACCGTTGCTGAAGAAGAAAGACAGATTCGGCGCGAATTCGTCGATATGCATGCCGCGCGCAAGATAGGCTTCGACGAAGGTGAAGCCGTTGGACAGGGTGAAGGCGAGCTGGCTGATGGGATTGGCACCCGCCTCCGCGATGTGGTATCCGGAGATGGACACCGAGTAAAAATTCTTGATGTCGTGACGGATGAAGTATTCCTGAATATCGCCCATCACTTTTAAGCTGAACTCCGTGGAGAAGATGCACGTGTTCTGGCCTTGGTCTTCTTTAAGAATGTCCGCTTGCACCGTGCCGCGCACCGTGGAAAGAGTCCACGCCCTGATCTTCTGCGCTTCGTCCTGTGTGGGCGCGCGGCCGTTATCCTGGCGGAACTTGTCCAGTTGCTGATCGATGGCCGTATTCATGAACATGGCGAGGATCGTGGGCGCCGGTCCGTTGATGGTCATGGACACGGAGTTGTTGGGCGCCGTCAAATCGAAGCCCGAATACAACACCTTCATGTCCTCGAGTGTGGCAATGGACACACCAGAGTTGCCAACCTTGCCGTAAATATCCGGCCGCAAATCCGGATCGAAGCCGTATAAGGTCACCGAGTCGAAGGCGGTGGAAAGCCGTTTGGCAGGCATTTCCTTGGCCAGCAAGTGAAAACGCTTGTTAGTGCGGAACGGATCGCCCTCGCCCGCAAACATGCGCGTGGGGTCTTCGTTCTCGCGCTTGAAGGCAAACACGCCGGCGGTGTAGGGGAACGAGCCTGGCACGTTCTCCAGCAGCAACCATTTAAGTTGCTCGCCCTGATCCTCGTAACGCGGCAGTGCCACCTTGCGGATGGCCGTGCCGGACAATGAGGTGTAGGTCAGTTTGGTGCGAATCTCCTTATCGCGGATCTTCACCACATACTCGTCGCCGGAATAAGCTTGCTGCATGTCCTGCCATTGATCGATGAGCTTCTTGCTGCCGTGGTCGAGCTTCTCTTCGCGCTTTCGCGCTAGGGCTTGCAGGTTGGCGCTGTCTTCGTTGCATTCCGCCGCCAAAATTCGCCTGGCCTCCAACAGTTGCTGGCGCTCGCGAGCGATGCGCGATTGCTCCAGCGCATGGGCCTTGTAGTGCCGAACCGTATCGGAAATCTCCGCCAGATAGCGTACTCGCGCCGGCGGCACCACGGGGGTCTGATTCGTGGAGTGGCGAGTCTTCACCACGGGTAAGCGCGACGGGCCGGGCCTGAATCCCTTTTCGCCAAGCTTCTCCAGCACCGCATGATAAAGCGCAGTGACGCCATCGTCGTTGAAGCGCGAGGCCATGGTGCCGAATACCGGCATCTCATCGGGCCGTTTGGAGAAATTGCCTTTGTTACGCTGAACCTGCTTGCTCACGTCGCGTAGCGCATCCAGGGCGCCCTTGCGATCGAATTTGTTGATGGCCACGAAATCGGCGAAATCCAGCATGTCGATCTTTTCCAACTGGCTGGCCGCGCCATACTCCGGCGTCATCACGTAGAGGGAATGATCCGCGTGCGGCACGATGGCCGCGTCACCCTGGCCGATGCCCGAGGTCTCGATGATGATGAGGTCGAACCCCGCGCATTTGTATGCCGCGATGACTTCCGGCAAACAGGGCGCGATTTCACTACCGCCACTGCGGGTGGCCAGCGAGCGCATGAAAATATTGTTGCCGTTGATGGCGTTCATGCGGATGCGGTCACCCAGCAGCGCGCCGCCGGTCTTGCGGCGCGTGGGATCCACCGCGAGGATGGCGATCTTGAGTTGGTCGCCCTGGTCCAAGCGAAAGCGCCGGATGAGCTCGTCGGTAAGGGATGACTTGCCCGATCCGCCAGTGCCAGTCACGCCCAGTACGGGAACCGAAGTCTTGAGTGAAGCTTCGGTGAGAATCTCATTACGCATGGCCTCCGGTAACGCGCCTGCTTCCAGAGCCGTGATGATGCGTGCCAGTGAACGCCTATCGCCAGCGAGCATCGGCTTGAGAGAAGAGGGTGCCTTGGATGCGAGATCGTCCTGGGCGCGCTCCATCATGTCCTGGATCATCCCGTTCAAGCCCAGCTTCGCACCGTCTTCGGGAGAGTAGATGCGTGACACACCGTAGGCATGCAACTCGGCGATTTCGGAAGGAACGATCACGCCGCCACCGCCGCCGAACACTTTTATGTTTTGCCCATCGCGCTCCTTGAGCAGATCCATCACATACTTGAAGTACTCCACATGCCCGCCCTGGTAGGAGCTAATAGCGATGCCATGAACGTCCTCATGAAGGGCGGCGCTCACCACTTCTTCCACCGAGCGGTTGTGGCCGAGGTGAATCACTTCTGCCCCCGCTGATTGCAGGATGCGGCGCATGATGTTGATGGATGCGTCGTGGCCATCGAAGAGGCTGGCAGCCGTAACAAAACGGATCTGTTTGGCGGCGTGTAAGGTTTGGTCGGTAGGGCGAAGGCTGAGGTCGGTCATCGGGGTTCCAGTAGGGGGTCTTCACTGTTGCTTCCCGCACCCTTGGTTCGGGGCAGGGCTTTCCATAAGAAACCGCGCCCTGTGTGTGCAGACCTTGGCTCTAGGGCGGGCCTTTACCCCATATTTTTGCTTGGGGATCAATGAGAAAAGGGTCACAATTATCCCTGATGGTGTGGCCACCACCAAACGGCCTTTCGCTACCCATTCGGCAATATGTATGGCGAGAGGCTTTTCCTGGCGACTATGGATGCGCGAAACCTCCGGTACGCTCGCAAGCGGCTTATGACAATAGCCAGGCTAACCCTCTCCGGAGGACGCGTGTGCGTAAAACCGGAAACCCGCGATCAGGCGAGAAAGGACAATCAACAGGCGCCCACGCGAGTGCAGCGCGCCAAATCTACTATCAAAGATCTGCGCATCAGGCGCGAATCCATCATCAAG
>JBKKAO010000030.1:0-3215 GCA_046714645.1 Burkholderiales bacterium
GAACAACTCGCCCGAGACATGTGACAGGGTGGCGGCATGTCCGAAAAACACTTTGCCCGGATTCGCCTTGGCATAGGCGACTAGCTCGGGTACCGACTTGAAGGGCCTGTCCGCTCGCACCATCGCCATCGCCGCTGTGGTAAAGAACAGGCCAATATGCTCGAAGTCTCCGAGCGGATCGTAGGACAGTTTCCGGTACAGAAAATGAGCCGCGGCATGCGTCGAGTTGCTCGCGATGCCCAACGTATAGCCGTCGGGCGGGGCCCGCTTGACGGCTTCCGTGCCGATCAAACCGGCCGCGCCGGGGAGGTTTTCCACGACGACCGCCTGCTTCCAGCGCGCTTGCAGGTACTTTCCGAACGCGCGCGCAACGACATCCGGCCCGCTTCCTGGGCTGAAGGGCACGATGAGCTTGATGGGTTTTTGCGGGTATTCGCCGGCCGCTCGCGAACACGGCAGCGACCATGACAACAGCAGCGAGACGCACACGAGAGCAAGCTTCATTCGTTGCATGAATCCTCCGTTCATTCCGAGAGTACCTGCCGCGGTTACGAGGATTGGAGAAGGCGGCGTTCCTACAGCGCTGCGGCGCCCGCGCGGGCAATCACGCCGTCTTGAAACGATTGCACGCCCGACACGCCAATCGCACCCAAGAACTCGCCGTCTTTGACCAGCGGCACTCCGCCCTCGAGCGGCACCGCGCCCGGCAAGCCCATCATGACGCTGCGCCCTTCGAGCACCACATCTTCGATGGCCTTCGTGGGCCGCTTGAACAAAATCGCCGTTGCGGCCTTCTTTTCCGCAATGCGGCTGGAGGCTTTCTGACAACCATCCATGCGTTCCAGGTACATCAGATGACCGCCATCGTCTACCACTGCGATGACCACCGCCCAAGCGTTCTTCACCGCTTCGGCCCGCGCCGCCGCGGCCACACGCTTGGCATCGTCCAACGAGAGAATCAGGTGCTGAAGCATCGAAGTCTGCTACGCGATTAGTGGAACAGGTTCTTGTGGATGCGGCCGTCTTTCATGATCAGCTTGATGTTGCCGGGCGTTTGCAGCAGCCGCACGTCTCGTTGCGGCTCGCCTGCAATGACCAGCAGATCGGCCAGACGGCCCTCCTTCACCTCGCCCGTCTCACCCTCCAGCAGCATCGCGGCCGCACCGGTGCGCGTGGCGCAGACCAGCGCTTCCGAGTCGGAATAGCCGAGGAATCGCACGAAGTGTTCGAGATCGCGGGCGTTGGTGCCGTGCGGGGTCCAGGGAAATCCATAGTCCCCGCCGATCAGCACTCGCACGCCGCGCTTGCGGAGTTCCGGGAAAACCTTCTGCGCGTGTTCGAACTGATCGACCACTCCTGTAGCCTTTGCCTTCTGATACGTGAAGCCCCAGGGTTGTGCTTCGTGCATCAAGTTGTGCAGAAGTCCGATGGCGGGCGCGACAAAGATCTTGTCGCGAGCGGCTTCCATCAGGTCCAGGCATTCCGCGTCGGCGTACTCGCAGTGATAGAGGATGTCCACGCCGTGCTTGAGGGCCAGCTTGATCGATGCGGCCGCGCGCACGTGGGCGGCCACCCGTTTGCCGTGCGTGTGCGCGGTTTCGACCGCTATGGCCAGCTCGTCCTCACGCATGACGGTGATATGCGAGCCCGCATTCAGGATGGTCTGGTTGCCCGAAACATTGAGCTTGATGGTATCGACTCCCTCGCGAATCAGCGTTCTCACGGTGCGCAGCATCTCGTCCACGCCATCCACAACCAGAGCGAAGGACTCGCGGTAAATATGCATGCGGCGTTCGTCGCCGAGATTCCCGGTATTTGTCAACTCGGGAGTTGCGGCAAGCAGTCGCGGGCCTGGCGCGTGCCCGGCGTTGATAAAATCGCGTACGGCAATGTCGAGGCGCGGCTTGGCGGAGCCGCCGCTCAGGCACGAGGTGAACCCGGCATCGAGCACGATGCGAGCATGGAGCAAGGTCATCAGCGTATGATCTTCCGGCGGAACATCTCCGGTCTCCGCGATATTCGCTTTATGCGCGAAGGACAGATGCGCATGGCCCTCCACCAGCCCCGGGATAATGGTGTGCCCGGTGACATCGATCCGCCGGGCGGCGACGGACTCTCGGGAAAGTTTCGGGCTTACCCCAGCGATGCGATTGTCATCCAGGAGCACATCGGCAGCGAAGGCGGGACGCCCGCTGCCGTCCCAGACATATCCGCCGGTCAAGAGCACCGTGTCGCTCATTGCTTTGTCTTCTTTGGCATCGGATCAGGCTGACACTCAAGGCTTCGATCGGATGCTACTCCGGACAAGGTTCAGCGGGAAGTTGCAGTTTCGCAGGATGTAGGCGCGCGGCCTGTGTCCGGCCGTTCGCGAGGCTACGCTGACGGCATTGCATAATGTAGATTAGCAGTATTGAATTCCGCGAAACGGCTCAATGCTCAATGCTCAATGAACTGTCCATGCCTCACAATGACTCTAGCCGAAGCCCGCTAAGGGGCTTGAGAGTTGGCATTGTCGGCGGGTCTATCGCGGGATGCGTCACGGCGGCGGAGTTGACGCGGCTCGGTGCCGGTGTGGCGGTGTTCGAGCGCTCTCGCCAACTGGAAGACCGGGGCGCGGGCATAGGACTGGCCCTGTCTCTTATCGAAACGCTGAAAGAGCGCGATCTCGCCGATGCCGGCATGGCCTTCATCCCCGTCTTCAAACGCCGTTTCGTGATGCGCCACGATGAAGACAATCGCCACCTGGGACGCACGCTTTGGGAGCAGTCCTTCGCCGCCGGATCCACCAACTGGGACGTGGTCTATCGACAACTCCGCCGACGGATTCCTGATGCCGTCTTTCACCAGGGCTGCCATGTGGTCTCGCTGAGCACCGGGGTCGATGGGGAAGTATCGCTCACGCTCGCCGATGGCCGCGTGTTGCCGTTCGACTTGGTCGTCTGTGCCGACGGCTACGACTCGTTAGGACGGCGGATGCTATTTCCCGCTTACGAGCCTCGGTATGTGGGCTACATCATTTGGCGAGGATTGATAGACGAGCGCTTGGTCGCCGACGTCGCCCCCTTCGAGGGTGTTCGGGTATTCTCGGCGTACGCGGGCGGTCACGCGATCTTCTATCTCGTGCCGGGGCGAAACGGCGAATGTGATACTGGGCGCAGGCGGCTCAACTGGGGTATCTACGAAGTCCGCGACGAGGATCTGCCGCAGGTTCTGAC
>JBKKAO010000031.1:0-5775 GCA_046714645.1 Burkholderiales bacterium
GGTTTACCGCACGATAGCTCACTCGCGCGCTCAGCCCGTTAGCAAGGGCATTTTCGCGTGCCTTCTCCACCATTTTTTGCTCACCTTCCATACCGGTAACGATCGCTCCCCTGCGCGCAAGCGGTAGTGAGAAATTTCCGAGCCCGCAAAACAGATCCGCTATGCGTTCCCCCGGCTGAGGATCGAGCAACGATAATGCACGCCGAACCAATACCCGATTGACGGCGTAATTTACTTGGGTGAAGTCCGACGGTCCAAACTGGATGGACACACCGAACTCACTGAGAGAATAGCTAAGTTGCTTCGGCGGTACGCTAAGGGGATAAATAGATTTCGGCCCCTTCGGCTGAAGGTAGATGCCGATGCCACGCTGTTTTCCAAAACACTCTAATGCGCCGCACTCGCCGCCGGTCAAGGGTTCCAAGTTTCTTATCACAAAAACACTCGCTTTATCCCCCACCGAGATCTCCACCTGGGCGATGACCGCTCTGCTTTCAAACCCCGCTAAGAGCGCACGCAAAGGGCTCAAGGCGTCGGATACGTGAGCGGGCAGTATGGCGCAGGAATGCATGTCCACCACGTGATGACTGCGCCGGTCATTAAATCCCACCAGAACTTCGCATTTCTTGCGGACGAAGCGAACCGACAGACGAGCGCGGTGGCGATAGGACCAAGCCGGCCCGTGGATCGGCGGCAATATAACGTCTGGCGTGATTCCGCCGAGGCGCTTAAGGTTTTCCTCCAGGATGCGCTGCTTGATGGCCACTTGGGCTCGCGCATCGATGTGCTGCATGCTGCACCCGCCACAGCGCTCGAAGTAAGGACATTTCGGCGTAACGCGCAGCACGCTTTCTCGGTGCACGTGGGTCGCTGCGGCGAACTCGTGACGCGATCTCGTTTGAAACACGCGGTAGGCCACGCGCTCCCCGGTTATCCCGCCTTCGATGAACACCACTTTACCTTCGGCACGCCCTACACCGCGCCCTTCCTGGTCCACCGATTCAATATCGAGAAGTGCAGGGGCGCTGTCCAAATCAGAAAACGTCATCGAATGATAGACATTAGAGGTTCGGCCAGCGCGCTAGAAATTCCTGCCAGTGCTTGCCGGAAGACCTTTGCAGGGTAGAGCGGACCAACTGAACTTCTTCCTCATAGGTTTCGGGTGTCAACTGCCCGCGAGTCAGCTGAAAACGCAGGTACACAAGATAGGTATTGGCCGTATCGGTTTCGCAATAGTGGCGAATATCGGAGATTTCCCCCCGTTGAAAGGCATCCCAAACCTTCGAGCCATCCATACCCAGCTTTCCAGGAAAACCCAGCAATTGCGCGATTTGATCCAGTGGCGCGGCGGCGCGCCCTTGATACAACGCCAACAAATCCATCAAGTCCAGATGCCTGGCGTGATAACGGCTGATGTAGTTATTCCACTTGAAATCGCGGTCTTCCTCGCCTTGATCCCAGTAACGAACCGCTGGCACGCCATGTACCAATGACCGGTAGTGCATCACCGGAAGATCGAAACCCCCGCCGTTCCAAGACACGAGTTGTGGCGTGTATTTCTCGATGCCATCGAAGAATCGTCTCAGTAGTCCCGCCTCGCCCTCATCGACGCCGCCTAGGCTCCATACGCGAAACTCGTTGCGATCTCGCAGCGCACACGCGATCGCAACCACGCGATGCAGGTGCAAAGGCAAAAAATCGTGCCCCGTCGCTTGCCGGCGTTGATAGAACGCCAACTCCGCCACTTCTTTATCGGAAATGTCTTCACCCAAACCATATAGACGCCGAATACCTAGGGTATCGGGAATGGTCTCGATGTCGAACGCTAGAACGGGGGGCATTGAGAACAGACTCTGGGTTGCCGAGACGATCTGGGGACGTGATTCTAGCGTTGCCGAAAGATCAAAACTGGGACCAAAATGCAGAAACTGGCGGGCGCAGAAACTGGCGGGGCTTCATGCTAACATCGGCCGGACCTATCACTACCGCAAATTGCCAGTGGACCGCCAAAACGCTGCGCATCCCCTCGTGGACTCCCCCTACAGTCGCTCCATAAAACACAAGAACCTCCTGAAATGGGTGGAAGATACCGCCCGGCTGACCAAACCCGAACACATCATTTGGTGTGACGGCTCCAGAACCGAATCCCACGCTCTGTGCGCGGAGTTAGTCCGTGTGGGTACGCTCAAACCCCTGAACCCGGCGAAGCGCCCCAACAGCTATCTCGCCCTGTCCGACCCCACGGACGTCGCTCGCGTGGAGGATCGTACCTACATCTGCAGCAAGAACCAACACGACGCCGGGCCCACCAACAATTGGGTCGACCCGGACGAGATGAAGGCGACGCTGCGCGGACTCTTCGATGGCTGTATGCGAGGGCGAACCATGTACGTGGTGCCCTTCAGCATGGGCCCCATCGGCTCCGAACTGTCTCACATCGGGGTCGAGATCACGGACTCTGCCTATGTCGCGCTGAGCATGGGTGTCATGACTCGCATGGGCCACGCGGCCCTTGACGCGCTCGGGGAAGACGGGCCATTCGTTCCTTGCTTGCATTCCGTGGGTGCCCCTCTTAGACCTGGACAGAAGGACGTTACCTGGCCTAGCAACAAAGAGCACAAGTACATCGTGCATTTCCCCGAGGAGCGCACCATCTGCTCCTTCGGCAGCGGCTATGGCGGCAACGCGCTGCTCGGCAAGAAGTGCTTCGCCTTGCGTATTGCCTCGAGTATGGGACGCGAACAAGGCTGGCTCGCCGAGCACATGTTGATTCTGTGCGTGGAATCTCCCCATGGCGAGAAGACCTATGTCGCCGCAGCCTTTCCGAGCGCCTGCGGAAAAACCAATTTCGCGATGATGATTCCTCCCGCCGCCTTTCAGGACTGGAAGGTTTCCACCATCGGTGACGATATCGCCTGGATTCGGCCTGGTACCGATGGGCGGCTCTATGCCATCAATCCGGAATTCGGTTTCTTTGGCGTGGCACCGGGGACTTCGCGCAAGTCCAATCCCAACGCCATGGACACCCTCAAGGCAAATTGCATCTTTACCAACGTAGCACTTACCCCCGAGGGTGACGTATGGTGGGAAGAGATGACGGACACTCCACCCGCGGAACTCACCGACTGGCAGGGAAAACGCTGGACACCGGATTGCGGAAGAAAAGCGGCGCATCCCAATGCGCGTTTCACTGTACCCGCGGCGCAATGCCCCTCGATCGCCTCGGAGTGGGACAATCCGAAGGGCGTACCCGTCAGCGCATTCATTTTCGGCGGGCGGCGCAGCAGCACTGTTCCACTGGTGGTGGAGAGCTTCAGTTGGGATGATGGCGTGTACATGGCCTCCACCATGGGATCCGAAACCACCGCGGCCGCAGCGGGTAAGACCGGGGAAGTTCGCCGCGACCCCATGGCTATGCTGCCCTTCTGTGGATATCACATCGGGGATTACTTCGGTCACTGGCTCCAGACCGGGAAACGGCTCACCCAGCATCCGAAGATTTTTAGCGTGAACTGGTTCCGCAAAGGCAGCGATGGCAAGTTTCTCTGGCCAGGCTATGGCGAGAACATGCGCGTGCTGAAATCGATCGCGGATCGCTGCCACGACCGTACCGGTGCGGCTCAGAGCGTACTAGGGTGGATGCCCCGGCGGCAAGATCTGGAATGGGCCGGCTTGGAGCACCTATCGGATGAACAGTATCAGCACCTCATGTCCATCGATCGCGATGCCTGGATACAAGAGTTGGCCCTACACAAGGAACTCTTCACCAAGATCGGCGACAGGTTGCCCGCGGAGTTTTCCCGGAAACGCGAAGCATTGCTCGGTGACCTTGAGCGCGCGGCGCCGCGCTGGACCGTTACCGCGTAAGCCAGTTTCCGCTCCCGTGTAACCGCCGGCCGTCCTATCCGAAGACGCCCGTCGAGAGATAGCGGTCACCACGATCGCACACGATGGTGACGATGACCGAGTTCTTCACCTCCGCGCTGACTTGAAGCGCCACCCACATCGCCCCACCCGAAGACACACCCGCGAAGATACCCTCCTCCGCCGCCATGCGCCTCATGGTCCGCTCGGCGTCGCTCTGGCTCACTTCGATCACCCGGTCCACGCGCTTCACATCGTAAATCCCCGGTAGATACTCTTGCGGCCATTTGCGAATGCCGGGAATCTGCGAACCCGCCGTGGGGTGGCAACCGATGATCTGGACGTTCGGGTTCTGCTCTTTGAGGTAACGCGAGCAACCCATGATGGTCCCCGTAGTGCCCATGCTACTCACGAAATGGGTGATTTTGCCTTCGGTATCGCGCCAGATCTCAGGCCCCGTAGTCTCGTAGTGAGAGCGGGGATTATCCGGATTAGCGAACTGATCGAGGATCTTGCCTTCGCCTCGCGTTTGCATCGCGGTCGCCACATCGCGCGCTCGCTCCATGCCACCGGCTTGGGGCGTCAGCACGAATTGCGCGCCAAAGGCGGCCATGGTCTGCCGCCGCTCGGCACTCAAGTGCTCGGGCATGATGAGAATGAGCCGGTATCCACGCATGGCGGCCACCATAGCCAATGCGATTCCCGTATTTCCGCTCGTCGCCTCAATTAGCGTGTCTCCAGGCTTGATTTCACCGCGCTCCTCGGCACGCACGATCATGGACAAGGCGGGCCGGTCCTTCACCGAACCCGCCGGATTGTTACCTTCCAATTTTCCCAGCACGATATTGGAGGAGCCGCCTGGCATACGCTTCAAGCGCACTAGAGGTGTGTTACCGATAAAGGACTCTAAGGTTCGGTTCACCGCTGTTCCCTTCCTAACATCCACGGCACATAGCGCGACACGCCCTCCTCTACGCTGCTCATGGCCGCGCGGTAACCGGCCTGCCTCAAGCGCGACAAGCTCGCCTGTGTATAGCTTTGGTATTTCTCCTTCAGTCCTTCCGGGAAGGAAACATACTTGATCTCTTCGCGCGCGCGCAATTCATCCAGCGACAATTCCGTATCGCCTCGATCGCGCCGGGCTGCGTTAACGCTCGCGGCCGCCACCGCGTTGAAGGTCTGCGCCCGCCCGGTACCGGCGTTGAAAATGCCCGACACACCGGGGTGATCCAAGAAAAATAAGTTGATGTTCACGATGTCGTCTACGTAGACAAAGTCGCGCGATTGCTCGCCGGCGCGGTACCCGCCGCTACCTTCGAACAGGCGCACATGCCCGCCGGCCAGATACTGATTCAAGAAATGATAGGCCACGGAGGCCATGCGTGCCTTATGGGACTCGCGCGGGCCATAGACATTGAAGTAACGCAAGCCAACGACCTGCGCACCCCGGCGCTCCCAGTGGCGCCGTAAATATTGATCGAATAAGGCCTTGGAATAACCGTAGACGTTCAAGGGCTGCTCATAGCGCTCTTCCTCTTCGAACACCGCGCCCGCACCGTACACCGCCGCGGAAGAGGCATAGATGAAGGGGATGCCATGATCGCGGCAGAATTCGAAGAGCTCGACCGAGTAGCGATAATTGTTCTCCATCATATAGCGGCCATCGGTTTCCATGGTGTCTGAACAGGCACCTTGATGCAGAATCGCGCGCACATCGCGCCGCCAACTCGCCTGCTTGAGGAGAGTAAGAAAATTCGTCTTGTCGAAATAATCGGCGAACCGGCCGCCGGAAAGATTCTTGAATTTGTCCCCTCGCGTCAAATTGTCCACGGCGATGATCTGCGTCTCTCCACGGCTATTGAGTGCGTGCAGAAGATTAGAACCGATGAATCCCGCCGCCCCAGTCAAAAC
>JBKKAO010000032.1:0-4269 GCA_046714645.1 Burkholderiales bacterium
CAATTGCATCGCCTGCGAAGCCTCGGCGTAATCAAGCGCGTGCGCCAGTCGTATCGCTACTACCTCACGCGTCTGGGACGCGCCGCCATCGCCGCCGCTTGCTCGATTACCCAGTTTCAAATTATCCCCGCGATGGCTAACATACGATGAGAAACTCTTCGCCAAAAACGTCAACACCTAAGTCATAAGAGACTAGAGATCTAGCGCGACCATTTCAGAGTACAGGTTGCTCATATCAGAGGCACCTAACGAGTCACTCCTGAAGACTTTGCTCCGGTAACCGGATAGCTCATGAGAGAACCGCGGAATGCGGGGGAGAAAACGCGCTTCGACGCGGGTGAAGGTCAGCGCGTGGCGAAGCAGGAGATGGTTACCTAGTGCCCAGCGGTATCGAATAAATAAATCCGCGTCACTGGTGGCAATTACGAGAGCACCGGACACGCCTTTTAGTTTGGTCCGCTTCCACGCAACATAACACCAATCGCCAGGCCGGCCTATCGCCAAGTGTCCGAGCCACGGAAAATGGCGATGAGCCAGATAAGCCTTAGCGTCCTCTGTCGTGAGTAGTTCGGGGATTTGCTGGGAATTATTGACTACACGAATGCCGCCGAGGCGGGCAAAAGGCCAGGGGGCATGGGGCCAAAGTAAATGACGTTCGTCCATGGGCTTGAACTTGAGGAATTGCAGGGTTTTGGAAACCACCTCCGTCGGGGTGAGGTCGGTAAAATGAAACCCTGTTTGCCCCGTTACGGCCATGGCCAGTCGCATGCTTTGGGTGCGAAATTCGTTGAGCACGCACCAGCTCGTGATATTGCAGAAACGCTCGATGTTTCCACGTATGCTTCGTTCGGCATAGATAGCGCCGATTCCACCTACAATTCGGCCGTCTTTGCGAATAAGGAAGCCGTTGTTCGGTTTCATCGGGCACCAGTTCTGCTTAAACGCGTTGGCCCATTCTTCAGCGCTGCGCTGCTGGCTCAGGTGTTCTGTAAGAAAATGGCAGAACTCCGGTAGATCTTCATCCAGGATTGGTTGTAGCGTAGGTAGACTCATCTTGGAAAGGTTATTCTGAGCTTCATGATGGGAACAAGAACCTCGGTTCAGAGCTGGCGGCAATAGGCCGGGCTGGAAACGAGCAATCTGCGTAGGCAAGTATTGGCACACGTAGAATGCTGGCTAATTATCGAATCTCATGTCAACCGCGATTACCCTCGACCTAATTCATCCAACCCTCCGGTCAGCCGGCGTGAATTCCATTCCAGGGTTTACAAGGGACGATTACGGCAAACCTCGTATTGGGCTGCAACCGGAGGATCTGTATTCCTTCGGTCATCTGATCAGATTAACCGAGCAATTGATTTTGGACCAGTTCTCCCGAGGTTTGGTATCGGGAACCACGCATACCTGCCTAGGCCAGGAACTCGCGGCCATGTCAGTGGTGCGAGCGCTCAGCCACCCTGAGGATGTCGTTCTATCCAATCACCGTAATCATGGACACTTCCTCGCTTATTCTGGTGATTTCCTGGGGTTGGTCGCTGAAATCATGGGCAGAGAGACTGGTGTGTGCAGAGGGCGAGGGGGTAGCCAGCATCTAGCGTGGAGGCATTTTCACAGCAACGGTGTGCAGGGCGGAATGGCGGGCATCGGCGCTGGGATCGCCTTGGCGCGAAAGCTCACGGCGAGTCAAGCCCTCGTAGCCGTTGTCGTCGGAGATGGGACGCTCGGCCAGGGATTGCTTTACGAGAGCATGAATCTCGCGTCCGTGTGGCACGTGCCTCTGCTTTTTGTGGTTGAGAACAATGGAATTGCGCAGACAACCTACACCAAGGAAACCATCGGTGGAGACATCGAAGCGCGCGGCGCCGCTTTTGGGCTGACTACTTGGCGGCTCTCCGATGACGAACCAGATTTCTGTCGTCGCGTCGCCGCTATCGTGGATCAAGTGCGCAACCGGCAACGGCCCGGCTTCCTGGTTATTGACACGCGGCGACTAGGGCCCCATAGCAAAGGCGATGATCTGCGGCCTACCGAAGAAATGGAGGGGATTCGCCAGCGTGATCCACTGAAGGCAGTGGGTGGTCTCCTGAGCGATGAGCTCAGGTCGCGGATCGAAGAGAGAAATCGCGCCTTTATTGACGAAATCAGGACCGTTGCTAACGCTTCACCGGAAGCCACTTACGACGAAGTGCCTGAGCACATCTTCGCAGCTGTCCACTCGGAAAATCCGGCAGTGACTTACCCTGGATCAAGCATCGGAAGAACAGTCCGGCAGGAAATCAACGCGGCGTTGGAGCACATGTTGAGAACCTACTCGGAAGTGGTTGTGCTTGGTGAAGATCTCCACGAACCTTACGGCGGTGCCTTCAAGGTTACACAAGGACTCTCCACGGGGTTTCCCGGTCGTGTGATTTCCACGCCGATCAGCGAAGCGGGAGTCACGGGCGCTTCCATCGGTCTTTCTCTGGCCGGATTCAAACCGGTGATGGAAGTCATGTTCGCCGACTTCCTCACCCTGTGCATGGATCAACTGTACAACCATGCCGTCAAGTTCCCGGGAATTTTCGAGGACATGGCCGTACCGCTGGTGATTCGAACGCCCTGCGGCGCACGCCGTGGCTATGGCCCGACCCATAGTCAAAGTCCCGAGCATTTGGTTACCTCCATCCCCGGATTGACCGTGGTCTATGGCAGCCATCGGCACGACGTGGCGAAACTCCTTATCGATGCCACGCTCAGATGGCACTACCCTGTGCTGTTCTTGGAGCACAAGCTGCTCTATGGCGAGAAAATCGACCCTGCCGGTTATCAAGCCTTGCCGAGTTCGCGCCGGGATGTGGCTGCGGAATTCTTCCCCACCTTGCGGGCGGGCGAGGATGATCCCGATGTCACCTTGGTAACCTACGGTGGTATGTTGCCCATCGTGGAGGGTGTGGCTAGGCGGCTTCGAGAGGAAGAGGAACTGGCGGTAGAGATCTTGGTGCCTTCCCTTTTAGCCCCGCTTCCAAAGGACACCGTGTTCGGTCATCTTGCCAAACGTAAGCGGATCGTCGTTGTAGAGGAATCGCACCACGATTATGGCGTGGGGGCGGAAATCGCTGCTTCGCTGATGGAGCGGGCTTTTAGGGGCGCGGTACTAAGGATTGGCACTCCGCCAGTCCCCATTGCCTCCGCGCGAAGTCTGGAACGGCAAATCATTCCTGACGAAGGGCGGGTGATCGAACAAATTCTCGATCTGATTTGATCCAAAGGATAACCCATGGCCATTCCTATCCATGTGCCGCGTGTGAACAACAACGATGACACCGTCTCGGTGGTGAGCATCGAGGTAAAGGAGGGTGACCTCGTAAAACGTGGACAAGTCGTAGGCGCAGTCGAGACGGACAAGGCGGTGATGGATGTGGAAGCGGAGAGCGATGGCTATGTACTTAAGGTTCTTCGTCAGATGCAGGATAAAGCGAGTGTCGGCTCCGTACTGATGTGGTTGGGCGCCACACTTAACGACACGGTGCCGGACACCATGCCAGAAGCGCCTAGCCCGCCGAACGTCAAGGACCACAGATCGCCCACTGCCAAGGCTCGGGCCATGCTCAAGGAATTGGGTCTGGAGGCCGAGAACATTCCCGCCGCGGGCGAGAGGTTGAGCGTTTCCGACATCGAGTCCTGGCTCTCTCGGCGCGGCCGCTCGGATGCAACGAAGGCGCCACAGCCTGGTAGCCTCGAAGAAGCGACTCCGCAAGTACGCGGCGAGTACGAAGAATTGTCTCCCGAAGCGCACGGCATGTTCGTTACCGTCTCCTGGCATCGAGACCACGTCGCCCACGGCTATATGGAGACGGAATACGATCCGAAACCCTGGGAAGATTATGCCGCGCGGTATGCTCAGGAGAATAAGCTGATGCTCTCACCGCTGACCGCGTTGATGGCCTACCGACTGGTGGAACTGGCGAAATCAACGCCCCATATCAACGCATCCATCGTGAATGGCCGACGTTATCAGTATGTTCCAATCAACCTTGGATTCACGGTTCAGGCGGGTAAAACGCTCTATCTGATCGTCGTACGAGAATCGCAGAGTATGGACGTGTCCGGCTTTATAGAGGCAATGGGCCAACGCCAGCGCAATGCCATGCTGCATAAACTACGAGCGTCCGAGTTAACGGGCGCAACCTTGAGTTTCTCCAGCATGGCGAGATGGAATGTGAGCCGTCATGTGCCCATTCTGCCGCCACAGACCGGGCTCATCGTCGCACATGCGGCACCGCGCAACAC
>JBKKAO010000033.1:0-2937 GCA_046714645.1 Burkholderiales bacterium
ATCCCACAGAGCGATTATGTGACAACTTAACCCGTTAGGTAAGGGGCGGGTGATTCGGAGGGCTAAAACAATGCGCGCGAGGAGCCCCCATCAACCAGGTGTTTTCGCGCGCGTAATACGTGCCGCGAGCGCTTGCAGGTCAGCGTCCTTGAATATGGCACCATACCGCCTCCAGGTCGAGAAGGATGAATTTCTGCTCCTTCTTTGCCTGGGCAAACTGCTGCTCGGACCAGGGCTGCCAGGCAATGGGAGACTTGGTGGCCGCTCCTAGGCCGGATGTCGCTAGGAGCGCAAGATAGATCGTGAGTCGCAGTAGCGTTTTCATGGCGCAAGGGGAGAGGTTACCTTGCTTGCATATACGCGCCGAGCCGCCTACCCGGATGTCCGGCGGGCCAAGGCTTTTCTGTATAATCCGCCCCCTTCGCAAATCCTTGCCTCACCGCGGTTCCCTGGAGCGCCGGCTCCGCTGCCGGGAGGCATTTACCCATAAGGAGAATCGATGCGACATTACGAGATGGTATTTATTGTTCACCCCGATCAGAGCGAGCAAGTGCCCGCCATGATCGAGCGCTATCGCGGCATGGTGAGCAACCGCAACGGCAAGATTCACCGCTTGGAAGATTGGGGGCGCCGCCAGATGACCTTCCCCATACAAAAAGTCCACAAAGCTCACTACGTTCTGATGAATATCGAGTGCGATCAGGAAACTCTGGACGAGATCGATCACGCCTTCAAATTCAACGATGCGGTGCTGCGGCATCTGACCGTGAAAATGAGCGGCCCGGTGACCGCACCCTCTCCCATGATGAAAGAGGAGAAATCCAGGTCCGTACTGCATCCCGCCGTGGCGGAAGAGCAGCGCGCTGTGGCCGAAGAGCAGCGCGCCGTGGCGGAAGAGCAGCCCGCAGCCTAGGGGAAGATCTGGACAACCGTATATCTCTAGAAGGGATCCTCCTCAGAAAACAAGCGCTTCGTTACACCCCCGCCGGAGTGCCCGTCGTCGAATGCGCTGTCAAGCACACCTCGGTTCAGACGCAGGGCAAGATACCCCGGGCGGTTGAGGTGGAGATCGACGTACAAGGCATCGCCGGCATGGCGCTGCGATTGAACGAGATCAACGAGGGCGAGACGGTCCATGTCCAAGGATTCATGGCTAGACGCAGCCAACGCAGTTCAACACTCGTACTTTGCGCCACGCAGATAGTGGAGCAGTAACAGACAACAACAGATATCAAACAGATAACTCAAGGAGCGCGCATGCCACCTTTTAATCGTAACAGGAACAAAGACAAGAAGAAGGACGACCGCGGAAACCGGCCGTTATTCAAGCGCCGCAAGTTTTGCCGGTTTACCGCCGAGGGCGTGAAGGACATCGACTACAAAGATATCGATGTCTTGAAGGAATTCATCAACGAGAACGGCCGAATCATTCCGGCGCGTATCACCGGGACGAAGGCTAAGTTCCAGCGCCAGTTGGGCACCGCCATTCGCCGCGCCCGCTTCTTAGGTCTGCTGCACTATACCGATCTACATTAAGGGGGCTAGAGCATGCAAGTTATTCTTCTAGAGAAGGTCATCAACCTGGGCCAGCTAGGTGATGTGGTCAAGGTTAAGCCCGGCTATGCGCGAAACTTTCTGATTCCCAAAGGCAAGGCGCGCCGCGCCACGCCGGAGAACATGGGCGAATTCGAGAAACGCCGCGCGGAATTGGAGATGGTGCAAAACGACGCCTTGGCCAAGGCGCAAGCGTTCGCCGGAAAGCTAGAGGGCTTAGTGGTCCGCGTGACGCAGAAGGCGGGTGTAGACGGACGCTTGTTCGGTTCCGTTACCAACCACGACATCTCCGATGCTCTCAAGGCGCTCGGATATGAAGTCAGCAAGGCCGCGGTGCGTTTTCCCTCGGGGCCGCTCAAGCAAGTGGGCGATCATGACATCGTCCTTGACCTGCACTCCGATGCGAAGGCAAACATCAAGGTGTCGGTGTTTCGAGAAGCTTAAGCCGGATCACCTTCTGTTTCGCCAAAAGGGGTTCGCCAGAGCCCCTTTTGTGATGGATACAATGCCGCATGGCTCAAGCTCCTATCTCGCTACGTAGCGACCGCGACATCGAATCACTACGTCTTCCGCCGCATTCATTGGAATCCGAGCAAAGCGTGCTCGGCGGATTGTTGTTGGACAACAGCGCCTGGGACCGCATCGCCGATGTCGTCTCGGAATCGGATTTCTACCGGGCCGATCACCGTCTAATTTACCGCCACATCACGCGCTTGATGGAGAAGACCCGGCCGGCGGACATCATCACCGTCTCCGAGAGTTTGGAGAGTACTCAAGAGTTGCAGTCCGCGGGCGGCATTCCCTACTTGAGTGCCTTGGCGCAGAACATTCCGAGCGCGGCCAATATCCGCCGTTATGCGGAGATCGTGCGCGAGCGCGCGATTCTGCGCCGTCTCGCGGAAACCGCCACGGGCATTACGGATTCGGCCTACAACCCCATGGGCCGCGACGCTTCCCAGATCCTGGACGAGGCCGAGTCTCGCATATTCGAGATCGCCGAACTGGGCTCTCGCGGCAAGCAAGGCTTTCAAGACATGCCACCGCTTCTCACGCAAGTGGTGGAGCGCATCGATCTACTTTACAACCGCGAGAACCCCAGCGATGTGACGGGGGTGCCCACCGGTTTTCTGGATCTCGATCGCATGACCTCCGGGTTGCAAGGGGGGGACTTGGTCATCGTGGCGGGACGACCCAGCATGGGGAAAACCGCGCTCGCACTGAACATTGCCGAGCACGTGGGCTTGAGCGCCGGATTGCCTGTGGGTATATTCAGTATGGAGATGGCCGCCACCCAATTGGTGATGCGCCTGATCGGTTCCACCGGGAAGTTGGACCAACACAAGTTGCGCACCGGGCGCTTGCAAGACCAGGAATGGCAGCGCC
>JBKKAO010000034.1:0-9546 GCA_046714645.1 Burkholderiales bacterium
ATACCCGCTGGGAGTCCCTTTGAACCGTTGGCCGCGGCGCTGCGCGTGTGCGTACTTTCGGGCGAAGAATGGCTGGAGCCGCTGGGCATGCTGGACAAAGAGGCGCGCGCGCTGGTGCTCGATATCAAAGGTTGCCCGCTGGAGCAGCGCCCCGCGGTGGCCGAGTTGTCGGTGTTGCGGGAGGAACCGGCGGCACTCTACGATCTGGTGGCTCGGCATCGCCAGGTGTTTCCCGCTAGCGCGGGCGCGCAGCTTTGCCTGCGGCTTCTTCCGCACGTACCGGACCGGCTCAAAACTTACCGCGCGAACTTTGCTCCCTTGCCGGCCGCGGAGCAAGAGCGCATTCTCGCCCTGGGTGCGGAACTGAAAGGCCACCCCGACCAGGCGGAAGAGCACTGGCAGAACATGATCCAATCGATCGTGGCAGAGCCGGGGCAGCGCACGCGGGCGGCGTTGGTGCTGAGCCATGTCGCCGATAGCCACCATCACGGCGGAGAGCCTGGCGAACTCTGCAAACATGGCATCGCTTGGCTGGCGCAAAGTCTCGATCTCGATGACGGCGATCGAGACACTCATCTGCGGCTTATTCGTGCACTGCGCATCGATGGCACCGCGCCCAAGGAGTTGCGCAAGCGGCTCGATGGCGCGGTGGCCAAATTTCCCAAAGATCCCGAGGTCTTGTTGGAGGCCATGGAGAGCGCTTCGGAGAGTGGCTCCTACAAGAAGGCTGTGGGGCATGCCAAACGTATCTTGGAGCTTGACCCCATCAATTCGAAAGTGCGCGGCGCGCTTGGCCAAGCTTGTTTGTCCCAGGCCCGGAAGCACATCGTGGCGGGCAATTTGAAAGGCGCACGGCGCGAATTGGAGGAAGCAGGGCAATGGCTGCGCACCCCTCAAGAGCGTGGCTCGATCAAGTTGTTGCAGGATTTCGCCGCCGATGGGCCCGCGGAAAACGATGCGCCCTTGCACGAGGCGGTATCCGGTCTGGGCGGCAGAGTGGTGGGTATTTTCCATTTGTTGTTGGAGGCCTCACGCACCAAACGTAATGCGAGGACGTTGTTACAGCGTGCGGGCGCCGATCTCCACGCGACCCCGTCGGCCGGGGAAGTGGTGGCATTGGCCAAGGCGCTGAATGCGACCTCCGACAAGGACAAAATTGTGCGGGGCGCGCTCGTGCCGCTAGAGGAGATGTTGCGGCGTGGGGCGAACGCACAGTTCACGGAACCCGAGCACTTGCTGGTGTGCGAGGCGCTGTACCGGCGCGAGGAGCGAGGCCTGACACGCCGCTACGCCGAGGCGGCGCTGAAACGCTGGCCGGGGCGGCCGGTGTTTATGTATCTGAGAGCCGCGGCGATCTTCGGTGGGGATGCAGGGCGAATACCTCGGAAGGAACTCATCGCCTTGGAAGACGCTTTGAATAAAGCCGAATCCCAGGGCGACAAGCGCACCGCATCGCGGTTGGGCGAATTGCTGTCCGATGCCACGGACGATTTCGGGATGCCTGGTCCGAAAACGGGCCTGCCCGCATTCCCGGATCTGGGGCCCACTAGTCCGGCAGCCGCGATGGAAGCGCTGTTGGCGCTCGGCGGAGAGGACGTCTTCCTAGAAATGGCACGCAAGCAATTCGGCAAACGGATGTTCGAGGACCTGCGGCGCGACATCGGAGGCAACAAGAAACAGTTCGCGCGAGCACTGCTGGATCTGTTCACTAACCTCGAGGCCGGCGGTGGCGGCGCGCCGGGCAGGTTCCCGCCGCCCGATGCCGCTCCCTCTCCGTCGAAACGACGCCCGGCACTTCCCGGGCAGAAGGATTTATTCGATGACTAACCCCTACCGCCTCCTGGGTGTTTCCATTGACGCCGATGACGAGACGGTCCGCGGCGCCTATCTCGCCGCCATCCGCGCCTGCCCGCCGGAGCGCGATCCGCAACGCTTCGAACAAATCCGGGCGGCCTACGAGGCGATAGCCACACAGCGCGAGCGTACTTCGTATGCCTTGTTCGATACGCGCGCACCCGTGGCGGGGGAAGCCGTCTCGGTTCTCAGCGCCAACTGGCAACCCGGCCGGCCTAGCTTGCAACGCCTGCGCAAGATACTAGGCGCCAAATGAAATCGCTCGATCCGCAAGACAAAGAACGGTTATTGGAGGAATTTCGTTTTTACCTGGAGCAATGGAACGCCGAGGTGGGGGAAACGCTGGAACAGCCGGTGGATCTGCGTACCCTGTTGGGCGAGATGGCCGCGCTGAAGAACGAAGTGCGTTTGGAATCGCGGCAGTTCAAGAACACTTTGGAAGAACTGCGTAGCTTCGGTGAAGCGCTGCGCGAGCACAATGAAAGACTGGTGCGAGATCTTGATCGTTTGCGCGAGCAAGCCGCCGAAACACAGCGCCAAACCGAGCGCCGGCTATTGCTCGGCCTGCTCGATGTGCATGATCGTTTGCAGGCCGGAGCGGACGCACCGGAGGCCGCGCGAACTCCCGCGTTCGCCCGCCTCCTGGCGCCGGGACAAGCACGCCTTGCGCGCAGCTTGATGGAAGGAACGAAGCTGACCTTGCAACGGCTGGATGATTTGCTGGTAAGCCACCGTGTGCGTCCGATCGATACGCTTGGGCAAACGCTCGACCCGCAAACCATGTGCGCTGTGGCAACCGAATCGGTCAGCGATGCGCCCGAAGGTAGCGTGCTGCGCGAGGCCCGGCGCGGCTTCACCCACGGCGGCGAATTGCTGCGAGCCGCTGAAGTAATCGTCAATAAGAAAGCAACTAAATCATGAATGACGTTATCGTTGGTATCGACTTGGGCACCACCAATTCCGAGGTGGCTGTGGTGCGAGAGGGGCGGGTAGAAGTGATTCCGGTATTCGGCGATGCCCGGATCTTGCCCTCCGTGGTGGGCATCGCCGACGATGGCGCCTTGCTGGTGGGCCAAACGGCAAAGAACCAATACGTGTTGCATCCCGGGCGAACCGTACGCTCCATCAAACGCCGCATGGGTGAGGCTACCCGCGTCGCGATGGGTGATAAGGACTATTCGCCTCAGGAAATCTCCGCCATGATCCTGCGCCGCTTGAAAACCTTGGCTGAGACGCATCTTGGTCACGCCGTCACCAAGGCTGTGATTACCGTGCCGGCATTCTTCTCCGATGCGCAACGCCAAGCCACGCGTGAAGCGGGTGAAATCGCCGGCCTGGAAGTGGCGCGCATTATCAATGAACCCACGGCCGCCGCCCTTGCCTACGAGCACCGCCACCAGGGCGCGCGCAAAGCATTGGTGTATGACCTGGGCGGAGGCACCTTCGATGTCTCCGTGGTCAATTTAGAAGGCGATGTGGTGGAAGTGCTTGCAAGCCATGGCAACAACCACCTGGGCGGCGATGATTTCGACCGCAAGCTCATCGATTTCGCGGTGAACCATTTACAGCAAACACACGGCGTTGACGCCAGCCAGTTTCCCACGGCCATGGCACGGCTGCAGCGCGCGGCGGAAGCGGCAAAGATCGAGCTCTCGAACGCACCCTACGCTACCCTCGCCGAAGAGTATCTGTTGGAGCACAAAGGCGCGCCGCTGCACCTCAAGTTGGAGATCTCGCGCGAGGATTACGAATCGATGATTCAGCCCTATATCGAGGAGACCTTGGAAGCCATGCACACGGCGCTCAGCAGCGCGGGGCTTACCGTTTCCGACATTCAGGAAATTCTTCTGGTGGGCGGCGCCACCCGCACGCCCCTCGTGACAAGACGAATTGAAGAACAGTTGGGATTGCAGCCGCGCGGCGAAGTGAACCCCGACTTGTGCGTGGCTATGGGTGCCGCGATCCAGGGTGCGCTCATCGCCGGCGCCGGCACGCGCACCGTATTGATCGACATCACCCCTTACACCTTCGGTACCAGCGCCTTGGGTGAGATGGAAGGACAAGACTATCTCTACTGCTTTGTCCCGATCATTCGCAAGAACACGCCTATTCCGGTGTCCAAAAGCGAAGTGTTCTATACCGCATTCGACGCTCAGAAAAAAGTCGAGGTCATGGTCTACCAGGGCGAGGACAGGGATGCGCTCAACAACATCGAGATCGGCCGATTCATGGTGGAGGGCTTGCGCGAGGCGCCCGCCGGCAACCCTATCGTGCTCAACTTTGCGCTAGATCTCAACGGCATACTGCACGTGACCGCACGCGAGAAACAATCGGGCTTGGAGCACTCGATCACGATCGAAAATGCCATTGCGCGATTCGAACAAGAAAAGCTCGATGAGGCACGCAACAGGGTGCAGGCGCTGTTTGGCGAGCCTGCCGGCGCCGGACAGACCTCGCAGGCCGAGACCGGCAGCACACGCCGCTTGCGCGTGGAAGCGCGTGCACTGGTGGAGAAAGCCGAGCGCTTGCTGGCCAGCGCTGGCGCGGAGGATACCGAAGACTTGGTCAACGCCATCGAAGCTGTCAACGACGCTCTGACGGGCGAGGACACCCCGCTGAAATCCGAGATGGACCGCTTGGCCGACTTGCTGTACTACTTGGAGACTTAGGAATGGAACGCTGCCCGGGTTGTCGCGCGCGCCTGGGCGAAGACCCCGCGTGTTCGCGCTGCGGCTGTGATTTGACCCTGGTACAGCGTGCCGAAACGCAGGCAGACCAGTTCCTTCATCGTGCCTTGCGCGCCTGGGCGGAGGGAAACCGCCATCAGGCGCGAGCCTGTGCCGAGGCATCTCTCACGCTTGCGTGCAGCCCGCTTGGACAAGCGCTGCTCAAATGCGTAACTGGCCCCGGGATGCCTACTGGTCAAAAGTAGTCTCGTCGTATATTTGCTCCAGTGTCAAACCGATTCCCACGCTTTCGAGCCGGCAGATCGTATGGCCTTCGACCGGTACCTCATCCCAGGAGCCAGCGGGAGTCCGCAAATGGATCTCCACCTTGCGTTCCTTGGAGGAAACTAGAACATACTCCTTCAGGCTCGATAGTTCTTTGTAACAGTCTTGCTTGACGCTGCGGTCGAAGGCCTCGGTGGAGTCCGACAGCACTTCGATAATGAGGGTAGGCTCGAACACGGTCAACGGATCGCGCTGGTCGCGCGCCGAACAGGAGACCAGTACGTCTGGATAAAAGTACCCATTCCGGGATGTAACATGTACGCGGACATCGCCCATGAAGGTCTGGCGATTCGTACCTCGGAGATGACGGCGTAGCGCGAAGGCGATGTTTTGGGTGATCGTGTTATGCGCTTTTCCGCCACCGGCCATGCCTGAAGGAGCAATCCCCTGCCAGTCGTAAATAACGCCGTCGAGGTATTCATGCCGGGCCTGGGATTTTTCCTCCAGCGCGAGATATTCTTCGGAGGTAATGTGGGCAACTGTTTTGAGTGTCGCGCTCATATCACGCACATACAGACCAGGGATGAGAATTGTACGCGCTCGTTGTCATAACACCGGAGGACAAGCCAATGGACCATCCACATTTCATGAGGAATTTCGCCGGCGCCCTGAGGCTCGCTTTCGTGACGGTTCTTGCGGCTGGATCTCTTGCCGGCGCGGCTGGTGTTCCGCCGCCATGGGCGTACCCTGTCAATCCCCCGGGGGTTCAGCCTGCACCGGACGACGGTACGTTAAGGCATGTTCCCGGCAGCACCATGGCTTTCACGCTGACGCAGATCCGTGATCTCTTCAACGTGCCGGACTGGCATCCCGACGATCACCCTCCGATGCCCGAAGTCGTGGAACAGGGCAGGAAGCCGGGGCTGTTCGCGTGCGGCTATTGCCATCTGCCGAACGGGCTGGGTCGTCCCGAAAACTCCAGTCTCGCAGGTATTCCCGCCGCATATATCGCGCAGCAAGTGGCCGATTTTAAAAGCGGCGCCAGAAAGAGTTCGGAGCCAGGGAGTTTACCGATATCTCTGATGATCGCGGTGGCGAAGGCCGCGACTGACGACGAGGTGAAGGCTGCCGCTGAATACTTTTCCGCTCTGAAACCAACCCCGTGGATCAGGGTGGTCGAATCCGATACTGTGCCGAAGACCCGTGTCGCAGGATGGATGCTTGTCTCATCGGAGACTGGGGCTACGGAGCCGATCGGCCAACGGATTATCGAGATCCCGGAGGATCTGGAGCGAACCGAGCTTCGTGACGCAACTTCCGGGTTCGTGGCGTACGTGCCGGTCGGCAGCATCAAGAAAGGTGAGGCATTGATTACTACCGGCGCGGCGGGCAAGACGATTCAGTGCGCAATCTGCCATGGTCCTGACTTAAAAGGCCTTGGCCCCGTACCGGCACTTGCAGGCCGTTCCCCCAGCTATATCTTCCGCCAACTATATGACATTAAGCACGGCGTGCGCAACGGGCCATGGGCTGACCTGATGAAGGCGGTCGTCGCCCAGTTGAGCGAAGAAGACATGGTGTCGATCGCCGCTTACACCGCCTCTCGCGCTCCCTGAGGCGAAGAAGCACGAGGCGAATTAAGCCGCGTGCCGGATATCCCCTACGCGAAGAAGCTGATGGCCTGTGTTGGTGCTGGCAGCGCATGCCAATCAGGGATGAGCAAGTGGCTGACTGACGACAGCTCCGCCGCGAATGATCCAACCCAGATTCCGCGCGCATGACGGGCCGATCGGTGGCGACATCTAGGGTACCCAAACTGCGCTCCCGTCGTTGGCGACAGACGTTTTGCATTTGAGGATCGAGTGTGCGTAGTACTCCCTCTTCGCGGTCCAACCGGCGCCATCTCCTTCACTCGCAACGCGTTTTTCGAGCGTAGCGAGAAATTCCGCGCCCGTCGATTTTTGCGGGTATGACCGCTGCTAACAGTTGACAGGCTGTTGCAATTCAGCCCTCGGTCTCGGCTGATTGACAGTTGGCGTAGTCAACATCGAGGCCGCATGCTGTGAGATCGTGGTTAAGGGCAAACCCGTCGAAAGAGGGGGACGCAAAGCTTCCGGGCTATCCGGTGGATTGATCTCCTTCGTAGACTTGCGGGGGATCGTTCCACCGCACGCTAGCGGGGCTGCCGGCGAGGCGCTGTGGAAGTCATGCACAGGCGGCGTTGCCCTTGGCACGAGTTGTTCAACTCTTACTCGTACTCAAGGACATCATTCATGAAACCATCCCCCAAGGCGCTTGCCGTATTCATCTCGGCGACGTTCTCGCATCTTGCGATCGGCCAGAGCGCTGCTGACTACGCTGCTGAGAAGTCGAGGAGCTGGGCATCCGAGGCGGTAAGAGCTTCCGCCGCGCATGCCAAGGGCGCTACCGGCAAGGGCATCGTCATCGGCGTCATCGATAGCGGGTTCAACGCGCATCAGGAACTGACCGGTCGGGTCCTGACTGGTTACGACGTCTATACCGGCACCAGCAATGTGAGCGACCAGATGGGGCACGGCACAGCCGTGGCGTCGGCGGCCGCCTCAGCCAAAGACGGTAAGGGCTTCTTCGGCGTCGCACCGGAGGCCAAGATCCTTCCGGTCAAGGTATTCCAAACGGGATCGGCGAGCGGCTCTGTCATCTCGGCCGGTATCCGCTACACCATTGGCAAGGCCAAAATCGTGAACTTGTCCTTAGCCGGGACAGCGCCCTTCGGGACGAGCGCGATGAGGGACGCAGTGAATTCCGGCCAGTTGCTCGTGGCTGCCGCAGGCAACAGCGCGGGGGCCAACCCCTTGTGGCCGGCGCGCTTCGCGAAGGAGACCTGGGCAAAGGGGCAAATTATCGCGGCGGGCGCCGTGGACCAGTACAACAACATCGCGAGCTTCTCCAATCGCGCCGGCGACACCATGTACTGGTATCTCGTGGCACCCGGAAGGAGCGTACCGCTTGCCTCCGCCAGCAACCCGACGGGCTATACGAGCGGCAGCGGCACCTCCTTCGCGACGCCGATCATCGCAGGGACAGCCGCGAACGTGTGGGGATACTGGCCTTACCTGAAAGCCAATCAGGTCGCCGACATCCTGTTCAAAACCGCCACCGACTTGGGCACGACGGGGATCGACGCGATCTACGGAAGGGGTCTAGTCAGTCTGGAAAAGGCATTGCAGCCTGTGGGTGCGATGAGCGTGCCCACTGCGAGCAGTACAAAGCCCATCGCCGGTACAGCAATGACGACCTCTGTTGCCATGCACAGCACGCTCAAGAAAGCCGCGGCCAAGGGACAGTTCACCGTTGCAGCGGTCGATGAGTATGGCCGCGACTTCCAAACCGATCTAGGCGCGAGTTTCTCACCTGCGAGGGGGCTTACCAGTGTGCAAATCTTTGGCACCACAGACCGGCGCATGGCATTTATCGACAGGCTACTCGATCCCCTAGGGAGCCGTCTGATCGTGGCGGTGGATGCGAGTAGACCCGAGCTGTCCTTGGGAAGCTTCGCGACCTACGAGAACCGCTTCTTCGCCGATCAGGCGCTCAGCGCCATGAGCTTGGTGCAGAAGTTTTCGAATGGAAGCGAGCTGAGCCTTGGCACGGGAGGCCTGCAGAGCTTCTTCGGTCTCGCGGCAGTGGAGTTCGAAGATGCGCCGGGCCTCACTATGCCGGCCGTGTCGAACCAGTACTTTGCTCTCGTGCCTTCGGCAAATTCGCTCGGCTTTGGGCGTGAGTTGGGCAATGGGGTCAAGGTCAAGGCCGGTGTGCTCACCTCTGAGCTCTCCGATCTCACGCTACAGCAGTACGGCCGGCAAACCGTGAATTCGGCGAACCTGATGTTGGCGGAAATATCGAAGAGATGGCGTGATCTGACAATCGGCATGCAATTCGGTCAGCTCTCCGAGAGCGGGGCGCTGCTAGGTACCGCGGGAGCCTCCGCCCTGGCGATCGACGGTGCGGCTCCGACCATGGTAACGACGCTCAATTTTGCCTACCGACTCGCACCGAGCTTGGCTGTAGGCGGCTATTACAGCTTAGGAAATACAGGTGCATTCTCCAATACAGCCGATAGCGTATTGACCGGTAACTCCGCTGTACGAAGCAGCGCTTTCGGCATGGCAGCGATTCGCGCCAACGCTTGGACCCAGGGCGATGCTCTTAGCGTGTCCGTAAGCCAGCCCTTGCGCGCCGAGACCGGGACGATGAACCTCAATGCTTCTACAGGCACAACCGAGGACGGCACGATGCTATACGAGACGCGCGCAGTTGCCCTGGCCGCCAGCTCGCGAGAAACCCTTACTGAGCTGTCCTATACGCGCCCGCTAACCGGCAATGATTCGCTGGGCATGTCATTCATCTACCGCCTGAATCCGGACCATGATCCGGACGCGCCGACGGAGCGCGTACTAGCGCTTCGCTACCAGTTGCAGTTCTAACGAAGCGAAGGAACTCCGAGACGAAACCTGTTGCGGGAGATTCTTCCGACTTTCGCAGCGTTTTTTGAATGCGAAGCGCAACACTAATCCCCGTGAGCGCGAGGTTCGACGATTGAAGCGAAACAAAAATTCGTCGAGGCAATAGTCCAATTGTCTTGGTTGGACAGCGCCATGGTGAGTTCCCATCATCCAGCGCTGACGCAATGAGGCAACTCGGTGAACGTCGGACACCGCTGGGGCTATTGGCCCGCTACATTCCCTGACGAGGGTACGTG
>JBKKAO010000035.1:0-2838 GCA_046714645.1 Burkholderiales bacterium
GCCCTGGGGGCGTGGCGCGCGACGAACGCCAATGGGGTTGACCACCGGGCGGGTCTTGGTGAAGCTCACGCGCTGATTCAGATAGGTCTTGCTGTGGCGCAGGTTGTACAGGTGCGACACCGACAGGCTGGCCAGGCGCTCGAAGCGGGCATCGCCAAACACATGCCATGCCCGCTTGAGCAAATGCGCGGTGGCAGGACCCGAGAGCGTGCCGTGGGCGCGGTCCACCTCGGCCAGCAGCAGGGCGTCCGCCGGGGTATAGCGCTGCGCAAACGCATGGGCCGGGGTGCGGTAGCGTTTGTGCAGGCTCTGGCCCTCCAGGACCCGTGCCAGCAGCCGGGTGAGCTGGGCGCGCGAGTAGCCGCTGGTAGCGAGCAGGTAGCGCAGCACCACGCCTTTGTCGGGCCGGTTCAGGCGAGCGTAGCCAAAGCGCCGGGCTACCGAGACGATGTGGGCGTAGCGGGCGTCATCGCTGTCGGGCACGCCAAAGCGCACCTCCAGCGTGCCGGCCAAAAAGGCCTGGAGTTGGGAAATTGTTTGCAGACGGGTCTCGTCCATGTCGATCACCATGCGAAAAATGATCGACCCAAACCCGCCGCTCAGGCTCATACCTCGTTGGAATCACGCCCCCCGCTTCAGGCTCATACCTCGTTGGATAAGGCTAATCCTTGCGCCCGCAAAAACGATCCTATAGAATATCCGTCAAATCAATTCGATTGACTTACATCACAAGAGTTTAGGCGCCATGCACTTTATGGCCGTTGAATGAAAGATGGCCATGGACGCGAAGCCCCCCCTCATCCCCCTGGTGGACACGCATGTGCATATCTTTCGCAGGGACTTGCCATTCATCCCTAACGCCGTTCATCACTTCGACCGGGACTTCACGGTCGAGAACCTCATCGCCGAAATGGACACGGTAGGCGTGAGGTATGCAGCGATTGCCGCAGCGAGCTTCCTGGGGACCCACTGTGATTACACGCTCCAGGCGCTCCAGCGGTATGAGCGGCTTCGCGCGACGGTGATCGTCGATACTCAAGCCAGCTCCGCGCAGCTGCGCGAACTGGACAAAGCTGGCGTCGTCGGGATCCGCTTCGCTGTCGGGAACACGAACGAACTGCCCGACCTTCATTCACCGGCTTACCGCAAGCTCCTGAACAAGATCGTTGAACTGGATTGGCACGTCCACGTGTTTGCGAAACCTGACCAGTTGCCGATCATCCTGTCAGGGCTCGACGAAGCGGGCGTGAAGGTGGTCATCGATCATTTTGGAACCCGTGGCAGCGATTGTGGCCCCGGTTCTGCCAATTTCAACTCGGTGTTGCGGATACTTGGAAATGGCCGGACCTGGGTCAAGCTGTCCGCACCTTATTGGTCAGAGGAACTCGACCACCGGCAACTCGCCTTCATCTTCCTTCGGGAGTGCGGCCCGAAGCGGCTCCTGTGGGCCAGCGACTGGCCATTCGTCAAGCTGAACGGCCAACTTCCCTACCGCCAGGCCGTGGAATGGCTGGCTGATTGGCTCCCGGACGAGTCCACTCGTCGCCAGATCGATGCGAACGCGCTTGAGCTTTACCGGTTCCCTCGCGACGCAGTAGCAATATGACAGCCCAAGAAAATCGTCTTCCTCGATCGGGACACGCTGTCCCCCAGTCGGTCACCTTGCTGTCCAGGTTGTTCATGGGTAGGTGTCAATGCCTGGCGCGGAACTTCTAAACGAAAGTACTTCTAAACGAAAGGTGGAAAGCATGAATTACGGTCTTGCGGAGCGTGTGGTCGTTATCAGCGGCGGAACCTCGGGCATTGGCTTGGCGACCGCCGTAGCCGCCGCTCGCGACGGCGCCAACGTGGCCGTCCTGGGCACGAACAAGGAGCGAATGGAGGCGGCCGTGGCGCAGTTGCGCGAAGCCGCCGGCGCAAGATCCAAGGTGTTCGGCGCCTTGGCAGACGTGCGGGACCGTCCGGCGCTGGATCGGGCGGCAGATCAAGTCGCAGCGGAGCTCGGCCCGGTCTGGGGGATCGTCGCTGCAGCGGGCGTCTCGGGCGCGGCCCGTGCGGAACAGCTGACGCTCGAGGAGTTGAACAACGTTTTCGCCATCAATGTGGGGGGCGTGCTGTCCACCGTGCAGGCATTTGTGCCCGCCATGATCGAGCGGCGCAGCGGCAGCATCATCCTGATCGGCTCGATCAATTCCCTCGGCGCGCAGCCCGGTCGCATGCACTACACCGCGAGCAAGCATGCGGTGATCGGCATGGTCAAGAACCTGGCGATCGAGTGGGGCCGTCTTGGCATCCGGGTCAACGGCATCGCGCCCGGTCCGGTCGATACGCCGCTGCTGCGGCGCAACGTACCGCCCACCTTCGTCTCGAGCGTCATCAAGGATCGCATCCCGCTGGGTCGACTGGCACGCGCCGACGAGATCGCCAGCGCCTCGCTGATGCTCCTGGGGGACGCTGGAAGCTACGTGAACGGCGCGACGCTGGCGGTTGATGGTGGGATGTCTGTCGGCTCCTTCACGCGCCGGCAGGGCGGGGACTTGGGCTCGCGCCGATTGCTGGAGGCCGGTGTCTATGACGAGGACTGATAGCCACTGCGCCGCCGCCATTGAGCGTGGCGATCAAGTCGCTGGACGAAGATCTGGGCTTTCAGCTGCTCGTTCGCAGCAGCAAGCATGTGGAGCTGACCGCACCAGGCGAGGCGTTACTCCAAGAGGCGCGCCAGATCTTGGACCGGGTCGCCCGTGCAGCCGCTGTGACGAAGGCCGCTGCGACCGGCCTTCGCGGTCACTCGAGCTCGGCATGGCCGGATCGCTCATCTACCGGGGAGGTGCCCGCCAT
>JBKKAO010000036.1:0-4457 GCA_046714645.1 Burkholderiales bacterium
AGCGGCTCGCGAAACCGAAGAAAATCGAAGTATCCGTGTCCGCTCCGCGAGTGCGGGTAGCCGACGCGAATCACGCAACAGTCGCTTTCCGTCAACACTATCAGTCCGGCGCGCTGAAGGTCTCGGGAGGCAAGACGCTCGAGATGATAAAACAGGGCCATCGCTGGTTAATCCTAAGCGAGACGATTGACCGATAGACTCGTGCCGAAACTCTTAGCCACCAAGGTGCTTCGCGGCGCCATCGCGATCCTAATCACCCTATCGGTGGGAGCTTCTTGCGGCATGGGTGTCTACAAGCCGTCCAGTTTTTCTCGCGCGCGCACGCTCACGTACCAAGAAGTGGCCATGGCCCAGGCGCTTCTGCAAGTGGGCGCGGGCGAGATCAACTCCGCCCTCAAACAGATCGAATCCCTGCTCAGCAAAACACCGAACTTTCGCTTGGCCCAACTGGTGAAAGGTGACCTGCTGCTCGCACGCACCCGCCCCATTCGGACCATGGGCAACGCGGGTACGGCGCCCTCTGAAGAGATCGCGGCGCTGCGCCAGGAAGCGCGTGCGCGATTGACCCGTTACCATCTGGAAACCCCCGGCAATCGCGTTCCGCGCTATTTGCTCCAGATGCCCTCAGCCTACCGTCACGCCATCGTCGTGGACTCTTCCGCCTCGACCATGTATGTCTTCGAGAACCAGCATGGCGTTGCGCGCTATGCCGCGGACTACTACGTAACCGTAGGAAAAAACGGCATCAACAAACTGAAGGAAGGCGACAAGCGAACTCCCGTCGGTTTGTACTACTCCAGTGAACGGCTGCCGCGCAGCCAGCTCACGGACTTCTACGGGCGCGCTGCCTATCCCATCAACTACCCCAACGAATGGGACCGCAGGCAAGGACGCAGCGGGCACGGCATCTGGGTACACGGCGTCCCGCGCGATACCTATAGCCGCCCCCCGCGCGCCAGCGATGGCTGTGTCGTGCTCAGCAATGAAGATCTGGAGCTACTTTCCAAGCAACTGGACCTAGGCGAAACCCCTGTCGTCATCACCGATCGCGTCGAGTGGGTCACCGCGCCACAACTGGCCGATCTACGCGCCAAGATGTATGAGAACGTCGAGCGATGGCGTCGCGACTGGGAAACCCGGAATATAGAGGCTTACCTCAAGCACTACTCCACCCAATTCGAATCCGGGAAGTTGCGCTTCCAAGAATTCGCGAACCAGAAACGCAAGATCAACAGCGAGAAGTCTTGGATACGCGTGAAACTAAGCGGCGTTTCGATGTTCCTGTATCCTGGCCGCGACGATTTAGCCGTGGTGAATTTCACCCAGAACTACAGCAGCAACAATCTGACGAACGAGATGAAGAAGCGCCAGTATTGGCTGCGAGACCCTGCGGGCTGGCGCATCATCTACGAAGGCAGCGCCTAACCTCAACGACAGCTAGGAACCATGGTCAATCTGCACACCAACTTCGGCACCATCTCCATCGAACTCGACGCGGTTAAAGCACCCATCACGGTAGCGAATTTTCTGGAGTACGTCCGCAGCGGCTTCTATGCGAACACCGTGTTTCATCGCGTCATCGACGGGTTCATGATTCAAGGCGGCGGCTTCGAACCCGGCATGAAGGAAAAGTCTTCAGGGGCGAAGATAAAAAATGAAGCCGGCAATGGGCTAAAGAACAGCGCTTACACCGTGGCCATGGCGCGCACGCCCGATCCGCACTCCGCGTCCAGCCAGTTTTTCATCAACGTGACCGGCAACGAGTTCCTCGACTACCGCGCCCCCACCCCCCAGGAGTTCGGCTACTGCGTGTTCGGCAAAGTGATCGCGGGCATGGAAGTGGTCGACCAGATCAAGAAGGTGAAGACTGGTACCAAAGGTGTTCACCGCGACGTGCCCGTGGACGACGTTATCATCACCAAAGCCGAAGAAGTCTGATCCCGGGGACTGTGTGTCTTCCTGAGTCCCGGGTGCCATTCACTGCCTTCATCTCGGATCTACATCTAAGCCCAGAGCGGCCTGGCATCACCGAGGTCTTTCTTCGATTCCTAAGCGAGGACGCCACCCAGGCGGACGCGCTCTACATCCTGGGCGATCTGTTCGAGCACTGGATCGGTGACGATGACATCCATAGGGAGTTCAACGCCCTCATCGTGGGTGCGCTCCACGCCTTGACTCAACGAGGCAAACCGGTTTTCGTGATGCGCGGCAACCGGGATTTTCTTCTCAAGGCGCTATTCGAAAAGCAAAGCGGCGCCCAGATCATCGAGGACCCCACCGTGGCCGATCTTTACGGTCACAAGACATTGCTCATGCATGGCGACACCCTGTGCACCGGCGATGTGCGCTACCAAGCCTTTCGCAAGCGCGCGCGAAGTCCCGTCTCTCAGTGGTTATTCCTGGCCTTGCCCCTGTCTTCGCGCCGAAAGTTGGTGGAGCGAACCCGCCGTTTCAGCGAGAAAGAAAAGCAGGTCAAGTCCCGGGAAATCATGGATGTAACCCACGCCGCCGTGGAGAACGCCTTTCGCACTCACCCATGCGGGAGACTCATTCACGGACACACGCACCGGCCCGCCCGGCACGAGCACAGGATCGATGGAGTCTCCTGCGAACGCTGGGTGCTATCGGATTGGTACACCCACGGCGAATACCTGCGCTGCGATGCGAGCGGATGCCAAGTGGTGCACCTCACCTAACAAGCGCTCAAACCGCTGGAGTCAAGCCCCGCTCCAGATCCCGCTTCAAATCCTCCACCGACTCCAGACCCACGGCCAGGCGAACCAAGCCATCGGTGATACCCGCGGCGGCGCGCGTTTCTGGCGTGATGCGCAAATGCGTGGTGGAAGCCGGATGCGTGATGGTCGTCTTCACGTCGCCCAGATTGGCGGTGATGGAGATGAGTTTCGTGCGGTCGATCACGCGCCACGCCTCCTCTTTTCCGCCGCGCACCTCGAAGGAAATAATCGCGCCGCCCAGTTTCTGCTGCTGGCGGGCGAGTTCGTACTGAGGGTGGCTGCGCAGCTCCGGGTAGTAAACACGCGCTACCCTGGGATGAGATTCCAACCAGCTAGCCAGCGCCAAGGCCGAGGCGGACTGCGCTTCCATGCGGATCTTGAGCGTCTCCATGCCCTTGAGAATCAACCAGGCGTTGAAGGGGCTAAGCGTGGGCCCCGCGTTACGCAGGAAGGTCGTGAGGCATTGGTGAATCAAGTCCTTCCTACCCAGCACGGCACCGCCTAGCACGCGGCCTTGACCGTCCAGAAACTTGGTGGCGGAATGAATCACGATATCCGCACCCAGCTCGAGCGGGCGTTGCAGAACCGGTGTGCAGAAGCAATTGTCCACGGCCAACCACACGCCCTTGGCGCGGGCGATTCGCCCCAGCGCCGCGATGTCGTAAATCTGCGTAAGCGGATTGGAAGGCGTCTCGAGGAACATCAGCTTAGTGCTGGGCTCCACAGCGGCTTCCCAAGAAACGGGATCGGCTCCCGTGACAAAGGTGGTACGCACACCGAACTTCGAGAACTGATTCTCCAACAACTGCACCGTCGCCCCGAACAAGCTGCGCGAGGCAACGATGTGATCCCCGGACCTCAAGAGTCCCATCACACACCCCATGATAGCCGCCATGCCGGAAGCGAAGGACACGCAACACTCGGCGCCTTCCAGCGCGGCGAGCCGCTCCTCAAAAGCACTCACCGTGGGATTGGTATATCTGCCATAGACGGGCCCCACATCGGTCCCCGCGAAGCGTGCCTGGGCTTGCGCCGCGCTCTCGAAGACAAAACTGGAGGTGAGAAACAGAGGTTCGCAGTGCTCGATGAATTGGCTGCGGTGAATACCGGCTCGCACGGCCAGCGTGGAAAGATCAGCATCTAACATGTGGACCTCGCAGAAAACAAAAACCCGTTCAGCCTAGAAGCTCGAACGGGTTGTCCGACGCTTTAGCTGGATTTATTAAGCGCCCGCAAGCTGTGGCTCAAATCGGCGCGAACCGAACAATACCGTTAACCGGCAACGCCTGTCAATCCAAGTTTGGTTCTATCTTTGGCTTTTTCGATTTGTTGACGGGCCAAACTAACGCCCTTACCATCCCCGTCGCGCTGGCACTATCACTACAACAATGCGTGGACCAAGATGCCGCAATGCCCCAAGTGTAACGAGGACAATCCGTCTCAAGCGAAGTTTTGCCTGAATTGCGGAACGAGTTTCGCGTCCATATGCTCGCGGTGCCAGACGGACCTCCCGCCTAAAGCCAAGTTCTGCTTTTCCTGCGGGGCGCAGGTAGGCTCCCCGTCACCAGCTTCCGCGCCACCTCCTCCGGCGCGCCCAACACCGGCTTCCAGCCGGCGAGTGCGGCCCCCCTCCCACCTCGCCGAGCGCAGTCGCGCCTCCCGCGCCATGCGGGAAGGCGAGCGCAAGCAGGTTCCGGTGCTGTTCGCCGATTTGAAGGGTTC
>JBKKAO010000037.1:0-8508 GCA_046714645.1 Burkholderiales bacterium
GGTTTGTGCGCAGGAAGTACGCAACGCTCTTGACGCTGGTGGTGCTAGGGGCGGGACTCGCTATGAGGCGGCACGGCAAACTGGCAAAGCTTGCTGCCATCGCGCTGATCGCGCTGCGCGCGATACAAGTTTCGCTCAAAGTGATTTCGGTCCTGCGCGCTGCCCGCCGCTCCGGAAATCTTCACAACACCGTTCGGAGAGTTGACCTGGGTCAACGAATCTCACGATGGACGAACTAACCTAGAGCCAAGTCGAAACGAAAAGGGGGTAAAGCATGCGTACATTTCGTCTCATAGTAGCCGCACTCATACTTGGAGTGGCCGCACCATCCGGCAACGCCCAGAGCGCCACCGATCGAGGCAAGATGCTCTACGAACTGCGCTGCGGAGATTGCCATAAAAGCAGCCTGCACCAGCGCTCACGCCCGGTCGCGCGCAACTATGAAGACGTGCGCGCATGGGTCAGGCATTGGAGTGGGGTAGAGGGAATGGGTTGGGAAAAGCAAGATGTTGATGCGGTTACGCAGTACCTCAACGAACGCTTTTACAAGTACCTTTGCCCCGGTGACACGTGTTAAGTGCGAAGACGGTTTCCGCGTCCTCACTCAAGTCCCAATGGCAGTGCCGTTCACCTTCCGAACAGTTCTTTGAGGTCTTCGTTACATGCGCGACGAACTCGCGAATGGGCTCGGAACGGTCGAACTCATCTCGTACCACCAGATAGCATTCGCAAACCACGCTTTCCAGACCCTGGCGATCAATGACTCTGATGCGGTGGGAGTCGTCCACCATCGCCACGCCCACATACCCCTCGATCACCCCATGCTAGGTCCTCATCATGGCTGACTCGTTGTCCGTGATGTTTCTCTTCTTCGCCTGCCCTTGTACGCCGAGCTTGTCTTCGTTCTTCCCCAAGGCGTAATGTCGAGCGTAGAATAAAATTCCTGTGAACAAGAATTTTTCTATAGGCTCGTTGGGCCTCAGCGAACCAGCCCGTCGTGCGCGGTATCTGTAAGACCGGAAGCCTTTCTTTGAGGAGTCAACGATAAGGCTGTGATTGAGTTCTTGTCTGAAGGCAAAGCCTTTTTCTCGTTTCATGGTGTCGCGGGAGAGTGCACCCATAAGCAGAACGGCAAGAAGGTCATACTCACCTGTGAGGAAGAGGACACGGTATTCACCGTCAACGACGACGGATCGCTAGCTGGTCCACCCGATTCCTTTGTGTCACGAATGAAGAAGAAGTCATAGCGATCCTTCTTTAGCGCTGGCGGCATACGAGTTCCTGGTCAATGTGACGTCTACGAAGACAGTTTGCATGGCCACTGCGTTCCGCACTAGGCCAGTTCGTCAACCAACTCGATCCAGTGCTTTACCGGAATGGAAGTGCCGCTCTGAATGTGAGTCAGACAGCCGATGTTGGCGGTGGCGACGACTTCCGGTTTGCCGCTGCTCAGCGCGTCCACCTTGTTGTGTAGCAGCTTCTGGGCGATTTCTTCTTGCAAGATGGAGTAGGTGCCCGCCGAGCCGCAGCATAGATGCGCATCGGGCACAGGTGTCAAGGTATAGCCCAAGGAACGCAGGAGAGTCTCGGTCACACCCTTGATCTGTTGCCCGTGCTGAAGAGAGCAGGGCGGGTGGAAGGCGATTCTTGGTTTCGCGCTTTGGCTTGTGATCTCGGCGAGCCCGTCCTGCTCGGCGCTCATCACCTCGCAAATATCCTTGGTTAGTTCGGATATGCGCTTTGCCTTCTGGGCGTAGCGCGCATCGTTGCGCAGCAGGTGGCCGTACTCCTTGACCAGGGTGCCGCAGCCGCTGGCCGTCATGACGATGGCTTGCGTACCTTGAGCGACGAAGGGCCACCAGGCGTCGATGTTGCGCCGCATGTAGTCGAGCCCCTCGTCTTGATAGTCGAGGTGATAGGAGACCGCGCCACAGCATCCCGCGCTCGGCGCGACGATAAGCGAGATACCGATCTTATCCAGTACACGCGCGGTGGCGGCATTGATGTTGGGTGCGAGGGATGGCTGCGCGCAGCCATCCAATACCAGCATCCTGCGGGTGTGCCGGGGCGCGGGCCAGCGCGTGGTGCGTGCGGGTGCGGCGGCGTTGGGGATCTTCTTGCTCAATGCGGAGGGCAGAAAGGGCTTGAAGGACTGCCCGAGCTTCATCAAGGGAGAGAACAGCTGGCCTTTCGGAATCACCGCGTTCAAGGCTTTGCGCTTTAATCTGTCCGTGAGCGGGCGTTCGACATACTTGCCGGCGATGTGGCGGCCGATGTCGACCAGGCGCCCATACTTCACTCCAGAGGGGCAGGTGGATTCGCAGGAGCGGCAGGTCAAGCAGCGATCGAGGTGGAGTTGCGTCTTGGCGGTGACGCGGTTGCCTTCCAACATTTCCTTCATCAAATAGATGCGCCCGCGCGGGCCGTCCAACTCATCGCCCAATAGCTGATAGGTGGGGCAGGTGGCGTTGCAGAAACCGCAATGCACGCAAGTGCGAAGAATGTCGCCGGCTTCCTTGCCTTCCGGGGTGTCTTTGATAGAAGGAGCGAGCTTAGTTTTCACGTTCTGGGGTCTGAGATATGGCGATTAGATCTGAGGATGCAAGCGTCTGGGGCTAAACACATTGTCAGGGTCCATGGCTGCCTTGATACGCTGTTGCAACTTCAAAGTGGCGGCATCGGCTTGAAACACACCTTGGCTCGCGTCGCCGCCGCGATACAGTAGAGCATGGCCGCCGGCTTGATGCGCAATTTGGTGCGCGCGGGGCGCGTCAAGGTCGCCACTGATCCAACGCAACGCGCCGTTCCATTCCATCAACTGCTTTCCTGGTAAATCCAGCGCGGGCGTGGAGGACTTAATGGACAGGCGCCACGTGGTGCTCTGGAAGAAATCCAGAGATTGATCGCGCACGCGCGTCCATATCGCACCGGCATCGGCTTCTACTTCGCCGCCCATCTTCTCCCTTGCCGCGCGAATCGCTGATTCGGGGCCGGAAAGACGCACGTAGAGCTGGCCGTCCAACCATAGCGTCGCGGAGACCGGCAAGGGCTGGCCCGCCCAATGGTTCATGCTTTGGATCGCGCGTGAAGCGTCCATCTCGAATCGCAAGGTTTGCTCGTATCGCGGGCGTGGCAATACTTTCAAAGAAACTTCGAGAATCAGACCGAGGGTACCGAAGGAGCCGGTCATCAAACGCGAGAGGTCGAATCCGGCCACGTTCTTCATCACCTCGCCGCCGAAACGAAGATCCTCTCCCCGGCCGTTGATGACGCGCACGCCCAGCATGAAGTCGCGCACGGATCCCGCGTAGGCGCGACGCGGCCCTGACCAACCCGCCGCCACGCAGCCGCCCAAGGTGCTCGCCGGCGAGAGGCGAGGGGGCTCGCAGGCGAGCATTTGCCCCCGCTCGGCCAATGCGGCTTCCAGTTGCGTGAGCAATGTGCCCGCGCGCGCGGTGACGATCAATTCCGTGGGTTCGTAGTTGACGATGCCTTGATAGGCGGAGGTTTCGAGCATCTCGCCATTGAGCGCGTGGGCGTGGAAGTCCTTGGAACCGCCACCGCGAATGCGCAGTGCTGTGTTCTCTTGTGCCGCCTCGCGGATGCGCTGGCTAAACTGCGCTACGTGATCGGTCATGCTAGAACCTAGGCAGCTCTGAAAATTTAGTCTTTCCTGCGTGCACATGCATGGCGCCGAACTCGGCGCAGCGATGCAAGGTGGGCACAGCCTTGCCGGGATTGAGCAGCGCGTGGGGATCGAAGGCATGCTTGATGGCGTGGAACTGAACCAGCTCCGCTTGGCCGAATTGGAGGCACATCTCGTTGATCTTCTCCACCCCCACGCCGTGTTCTCCGGTGACCGTGCCACCGGCGTCAATGCACAGCTTCAAGATGTCGGAGCCGAATTGCTTGGCGCGCTCCAACTGCACGTCGTCGTTGGCGTCGAACATGATGAGCGGATGCAAGTTGCCGTCTCCAGCGTGAAACACGTTGGCGCAGCGCAGCCCGTGCTTGTCTTGCAGTTGGCTAATTCCACGCAACACTTCCGCCAGGCGCTTCTTCGGAATGGTGCCGTCCATGCAGAAATAATCCGGCACGATGCGGCCGATGGCGGGGAACGCGGATTTTCGGCCAGACCAGAATTTGAGGCGCTCGGCATCGTCGCGCGAAGTACGCGTCTCGAATGCACCGTTCTCCCGCATGATGGCGCACACACGCGCGATTTCGTCATCGACCTCTTCGGATGTGCCGTCGCTCTCGCATAGCAGAATCGCCTCGGCCTCCAATGGATAACCGGCGTGGACGAACTGTTCCACTGCGTGGATAGCGGGTTTGTCCATCATCTCCAGTCCGGCCGGAATGATACCGGCGCCGATGATGTGGGCCACCGCGTTGCCCGCGTCGATCAGGTTGCCGAAAGCCGCCAGCACCACTTGCGCCTTCAGCGGCTTGGGCAGCAGCTTCACGGTGATTTCGGTGACGATGCCGAGCAATCCTTCGGACCCGGTTATGAGTGCAAGCAAATCGTAGCCGGGGTTGTCCAGCCCGTCCCCGCCCATTTCGAGCAGCTCGCCTTCGATGGTGACGCAGCGCACTTTCTGCACGTTGTGCACGGTCAATCCATATTTCAAGCAGTGCACGCCGCCGGAATTCTCCGCGACGTTGCCGCCGATGGAGCAGGCGATCTGGCTGGAAGGGTCGGGCGCGTAATACAGCCCGTAGGATTCGGTAGCTTCGGAGATGGCGAGGTTGCGCACGCCGGGTTGCACGCGGGCGATGCGCGCCACCGGATCGATCTCCAGAATCTTTTTGAGCTTGGAAAGCCCCAGCGTGACCCCTTGTGCGTGCGGCATGGCGCCGCCCGACAAGCCCGTACCCGCGCCGCGAGCCACGACGGGAACGCGCGCTGCATGGCAAACTCGCATCACGGCTTGCACTTGCGCTTCGTTCTCCGGCAACGCGACAACCATGGGCAATTGCCGGTAAACGGAGAGGCCATCGCAGTCGTAGGGGCGCAGATCTTCCGCATCAAAGAGCAGGCAATCGGGTTTCAGCACAGCCGACAGACGGCGCAGCAACTCCGTCTTGTCAACGAGAGGCCGGATCAATTGCTCGAAGGATTCTGGCTTGCCCATGGCGATTACTCCGTGATCAGTATTGCGCGAAAGTCATTCACGTTGGTGAGTGTGGGGCCGGTCTTGACCAGATCGCCCAACGCGGAGAAGAAACTATAGCCATCGTTATCGGCGAGCGCGGCTTTGGCGCTCACGCCGAGCTTTTCGGCGCGGGCGAGAGACTCCGGCGTGGCGATGGCACCTGCGTTGTCCTCCGTGCCGTCCACGCCGTCCGTATCGCCCGCGAGTGCGTACACGCCCTTTTCACCGCCTAGCGCCACGGTTAAGGCGAGAAGGAATTCGGCGTTGCGCCCGCCGCGCCCATTGCCGCGCACCGTGACCGTGGTCTCCCCACCCGAGAGGAGCACACACGGCTTGGGCACGGGTTGATTGTGGCGCAGCACTTGGCGCGCGATGCCTGCGTGAACCATGGCCACTTCGCGCGATTCGCCCTCCAGGCTATCCCCGAGGATGAGCGCGTTCACGCCGGCTTTACGCGCAACCTCCGCGGCGGCTTCCAGGGATTGTTGGGGCGCGGCGATGAGATGCGTCTCGTTGTGGGCGAGCCGCGCATCGCCGGGTTTCGGCGTCTCGTTGGATTGGGCGCGCAGATGTTCGATGACGGCGATAGGCTCGCGGATGTTGTACTTGTCCAGAATCGCCAGCGCATCCCCGAAGGTGGTGGGATCCACCACGGTGGGGCCGGAGGCGATCACCGCCGGATCGTCGCCCGGCACGTCGGAGATCAGCAAGCTCACGACGCGAGCCGGATGGCAGGCCGCCGCCAAGCGACCGCCCTTGATGGCCGAGAGATGCTTGCGCACGCAGTTCATATCGCCGATGTTGGCGCCGCTTTTGAGCAGCGCGCGATTGATGACCTGCTTATCCTCCAAGGTGAGCCCGGGCGCGGGCAGCGACATCAGCGCGGAACCCCCGCCGGAGATCAAACACAGCACCAGATCCTCGGGCGTCAAACCCTGCACAAGACGCAGCACTTTCTCCGCAGCCTCGCGTCCGGCCAGGTCAGGAACAGGATGGGCCGCTTCCACCACTTGTATCTTCTTGCAGGGCGCGTGATGGCCGTAGCGCGTAATCACCAAGCCTTCCAGATCCCCTGGCCAATGAGCTTCAACGGCTTGCGCCATGGCCGCCGCCGCCTTGCCCGCGCCGACCACCAGGGTACGGCCCTTGGGCGGTTTGGGCAGGTAGGGCGGAACGCAGCGCGCGGGCATCGCTCGGGCGATGGCGGCGTCGAACATTTCCCTGAGCAGCTTCGTAGGATCTTGGGTCATCGAAAAGCGATATCACGATTTTGGGGTTAAAGGGGACTCACTTCGCAACAGGGTGATTTGCCAGCATCTCCAACGCCTTCACCATCGCCGAATGATCCCACTTGCCGCCACCCTGGGCTTGGCAAGCATTGAATAACTCCTGGGCGCTGGCGGTGTTGGGCAGGCTCACGCCCACTTTACGGGCGGTTTGTAAGGCGAGATTCAGATCCTTCTGGTGCAGCTCGATTCGGAAACCGGGCTCGAAGGTGCGTTTGATCATCCGCTCTCCGTGCACTTCCAGCACACGGGAGGAGGCGAAGCCGCCCATCAATGCCTGGCGAACCTTGGCCGGATCGGCACCCATCTTGGAGGCGAATAGCAGCGCTTCCCCCACGGCTTCGATATTGAGGGCCACGATGATTTGGTTGGCGACCTTGCAGGTTTGGCCATCGCCGTTGCCCCCCACCAAGGTGATGTTCTTACCCATGAGGTCGAATAGGGGCTTGACTTTTTCGAAGGTGGCCTCCTTGGCGCCGACCATGATGGTCAGCGATGCGGCTTTGGCACCCACCTCACCGCCCGATACGGGCGCATCCACATATTCGCAACCCAGCTTGTTGATGCGCTCGGCGAAGATCTTGGTGTCAAAAGGCGAGATGGAACTCATATCGATGACCACCTTGCCTGCGCTCAAACCTTCGGCCACACCGCCCGCCGAGAATAGCGCTTTCTCCACATCTGGCGTGTCGGGCACCATCGTTATGACGATATCCGCCTTTTGTGCGACTTCCTTGGATGATTGGCATACCACCCCTCCGGCGGAGGAAAGCTCCGCGGGCACGCCCTCGATGGTGTACAGGTACAAGGTGTGACCACCTTTGATCAAGTGCGCGGCCATGGGCTTACCCATGATGCCTAGACCGATAAATCCTACTTTGCTCATGTCGTCTCCAAAAAAAATGAATTCATTGCCACAGAGATCACACAGGGCACAGAGGAAAACAATTCAACACCCCGGATAGCGACTTTCTCTGTGATCTCTGTGATTTCGGTGTCCTCTGTGGCGAAGGGCTTATAAATAGGGTTTCACCCACCCCAGTCCCGCCTCGGTATTACCCTTCGGCCGGTATTCACAGCCGATCCAACCCTGATAGCCGGTCTTGTCGATGTGCTTGAACAGGAACTCGTAGTTGATCTCGCCGGTACCGGGTTCGTTGCGGCCCGGCGTATCGGCGAGCTGAATGTGAGCGATGTTCGGCAGAAGCTTCTCGATGGTGGGGGCGAGATCGCCCTCCATGATCTGCATGTGATAGATATCGTACTGGAAATACAGATTGGGCACGTTGGAGTAGTGGATGATGTCCATGGCCTGCGCCGAAGTGCTCAAGTAAAAGCCTGGGATGTCGCGCGTGTTGATGGCTTCGATCAACAACTTGAGGTTGTGCTTGGCCAGCTCCTTGCCGGCGAATTGAAGGTAGGCGATGTAGGCATTCCGCATTTTTTCCTCGTTCACGCCCCGCGGCTTCAGTCCGGCCATGCAGTGGATTTGTGGGCACTTGAGCGCGCGCGCGTAGTCGACGGCCTTGCCGATGCTCTCCTGAAATTCGCCCACGCGGCTGGGGTCGCAGGCCAATCCGCGGTCGCCCGCCTCCCAATTGCCCGGAGGGCCGTTGAACAGGATGACTTGCAGATGGTTCTTCTGCAGCAAGTCCACCAGTTGTTGCTTGTCGTAGGCGTAGGGAAAGAGGAACTCGACCCCCTTGAAGCCCGACTTGGCCGCGGCGGAGAAGCGGTCTAGAAAATCGACCTCGTTGTACATCATGGAGAGATTGGCGTTGAACTTGGGCATGGTGTGAGCCCTCCCGAAGGGTCGTAGGGGAATGAAGGGTCCAATGAGAATGGCCCGATTTTACACGCGGGGCCAGCTTCTGCCCTCCGTATAATCCGCATTACTTCTATTCCGAGAGAAACCCCATGTCGCGCTTCACCGGCACCGAAAATTATATCGCCACCGACGATCTGATGATGGCGGTGAACGCAGCCAGCACCTTGGAACGCCCGCTTCTCATCAAGGGCGAGCCCGGAACGGGCAAGACCATGCTTGCTTTGGAAGTGGCCAAGGC
>JBKKAO010000038.1:0-3078 GCA_046714645.1 Burkholderiales bacterium
GCTCTAGAGACACACTCCCTCTCCCCGCTTGCGGGGAGAGGGTTGGGGTGAGGGGAAACGCCTCCCACCTATCGCCTCACCGGCCTATGGCCGCACCATCTTGCAGCTCGTCGGCAGCATCGTATCCTTGCCTTCGATACGGGAGTCGGTTTTGAAGCCGTTACCCGTACGTTCGACATCGAACTTGACGGTCTTCCCGTCCGCCTTGACGTAGGTGGAGATATAGAGCGCTTGAACGAGCTGGTGGTTATCCGCGCGCATCGCCACCTGTCCGGAAGCGTGATTCATCTTGGCACCTTCCAGCGCTTTTGCCACCTTTACGGGATCCGTGGACTTCGCCTTGTCGATGGCTGCGGCCAACATTTCCACAGCGATGTTGTGAGTGGTGAAGTAGTAATCGTCCTTGGCATCCTTATACCTTTCCTTGTAGGTCTGCACCAGTTTGGTGGTCAGATCCGAGCCAATGTTGGTGTGGAACTGGGTCACTTGGCGCAGGTGGCCGACTCCGGTATCGCCCAACGCGGTGGGCGTGCCCAAGCCGCCGGCGTAATAGGTATAGAACTCCGGTTTGTATCCCGCATCCCGGCTGGCCTTGATCAGTAGCGTCATGTCATTGCCCCAGTTACCGGTTAACACCGAATCCGCGCCCGAGGCCTTGATCTTGGCGATGTAGGGAGCGAAGTCCTTGACCTTGCCCGTGGGATGCAATTCGTCGCCCACGATCTTGATGTCGGGGCGCTTCTTGGCAATCATCTCGCGAGCAGCCTTTTGCACGGACTGTCCGAAGGAGTAATCCTGGTTGATGAGGTAAATCTTCTTGATGCTCTTGTTGCGGGCGATAGCATCGGAGAGTGCCGCCATCTTCATATCTACGTCCGCGTCGAAGCGGAAATGCCAAAAGCTGCACTTTTCGTTGGTGAGCGCCGGGTCCACGGCACCTGTGTTTAGGTACAGCGCCAGCTTGTCGGGGTTGCGCTCGTTGTTCTTGTTGAGCGCGTCGATCAGCGCCGCCGCGACGTTGGAGCCGTTGCTCTGATTGATAAACTGAATTCCTTGATCGATGGCCTGCTTGAGCGCGAGTTGCGCTTCCTGCGGACTGCTCTTGCTGTCCAACGCGACCAACTCGAGCTTCGTGCCTCCGAGTACGCCGCCGCGGGCGTTGACCGCATCGACAGCCAACTGCATGTGCCGCACCATGGATTCCCCGACGTTGGCGAAGGGGCCCGATAGCGGGTCGATGACCGCGATCTTGATGGTACCGGCGGCGCCGGCGTTGAGTGCGAAGGTGGCAAGGCTGAGCGCAAGCGCGCGAAGGGGCCATTTCATGCTGTGTGTCTCCTGAGTTTTCGTTGGATGAATCGAGCTTCCATCGCTCGGATCTCCGTTGATCGTAGCACAGCCTACTCGCTGGCCGCACGCCCAAGCACGCGTCCCGGTCTGTTACCGGTGGATCGTCCATCGTTCCACACCATCGCACCATTCACGATCACGGTCTTGATCCCATGCGCTGGGGCAATAGGATTTTCGAAGGTGGCTGCCTCTGCAACGGTCTCGGGATCGAACAACACCAAGTCCGCGTAGGCGCCTTCGCGCAACACCCCGCGGCCTTCCAATCCGAAGGTCTGAGCGGTCAATCCGGTCATCTTGTGCACCGCGGTTTCTAAGGAAAACAAGCCCAAGTCGCGGCTGTAATGACCTAGCACCCTTGGAAAGGTGGACCAAAGACGCGGGTGCGGAAAGGCATCGTGAGGCAATCCGTCGGAGCCTATCATCGTCGGTTTGAATGCCAAGATGCGCCGCACGTCCTGCTCATCCATGGAAAAGTAGATGGCGCCGGCCGGCACCAAGCGCGCCACCGCTTCTTCCTGACTGACCCCCATTTCCCGTGCGATCTCCGCGAGGTCCCGGCCCGCGTACTGCGGCATGGGTTTCGACCAGGTCACAAGAGTTCGCATCGCGACCGCGGCCCGGTGCGCAGACAAGATGGTGGACGCGGCGCTATAGGGATAACAGTCCAAACCGATGGTCTGTTTCTGCCGGTGGGTTTCGATGCACGCCAAGGTCTCGGCCGAGCGGCCATGGTTGGGCACTCCAGTGACCTTATGATGAGAGATGACCACCGGCACGCCCACCTCGCGCCCGATGCGGAAACTCTCGTCGAGGGACTCCATCACGCGCTCAGCCTCGTTGCGCATATGCGTGCAGTACAAACCATCGAACTCTCGCAACGGCCGGCACACCTCGATGACTTCCTCCGTGGTCGCCGCCGCTGCCGGTTCGTAGTAAAGCCCAGTGGATGCGCCGATAGCCCCGGCGCGCATCGCCTCATTGAGCAGGCTTCGCATGCCCTCGATCTCCGCCGCGTTGGTGGAGCGACCGAGATCGTCCATGGTGGTCACTCGCAACGTCGTATGGCCTACCAGGAGTCCGCAATTAGTGGCGGCGGGATTGGCCTCCAGCGCGCCCACATAAGCCGCAAAGCTGGGAAATCGGAACCAGTCTCCCTCGTCGTCCAGCAAATCCAAGGGCGGGGTCACGGCACCTGCGCGACGTTTGGGCATCGGCGCCAAAGATATGCCGCAGTTTCCCGCGATTACGGTCGTAACGCCTTGGCTCACTTTCGGCGCCATGCCGGGGTCGGAGAGCATCAGGCGATCATCGTGGGTATGGGCGTCGATGAATCCCGGCGCGACCACGAGGCCGGAGGCGTCGATTTCCAACTTCGCGCGTAATGGCGCGACGCCATTCATGCGAACGATCCGGTCGCCTCGCACCGCGAGATCGCCTTGATAACGAGGATTGCCGGTACCGTCGACAAGAGTGCCGTTGCGAATCAAGAGGTCGAAGTCTTCGGTCATGGTCTAGGCTCTAACGAGGAGAACGAGAAGTTTAAGCCGATCGGCGTGCGGTGGAGAGTCTTTCGCCAAACTATAACTTTCGGCCTATGCCTCACTCCTCCAACCGAATATTCGCGTCCCTGGCGAGCTTGGTCCATTTCTCCGTCTCGGCGCGCAGAAACTCGGCCAGTTCCTTCGGTGTGCTGGGGGCCGGTATTCCCCCTCTGGCGATAAAGTCGGC
>JBKKAO010000039.1:0-19681 GCA_046714645.1 Burkholderiales bacterium
CGATAGGCATCCCCGCAGCCCGTCGGGTCCGCGATTTCCGATGGTTTCACGGCGGGGATCTCGATACGCGCGCCTTTGGTGTAGATCCAGGATCCTTCACCGCCGCGGGTGACGATGAAGGCGGATACTTCGCCCGCCAGCGCCTCGATGGTCTTGCCGGTTTTCTCTTCCAGCAGACGCCCTTCATAGTCATTGACGGTAACGTAGCCGGCTTGCTCGATGAACGCCATCAACTCTTCGCCGTTGTACATGGGCATGCCTTGGCCCGGATCGAAGATGAAGGGGATACCTGCCTCGCTAAACTCGCGTGCGTGCTGCATCATTCCGTCTCGTCCGTCGGGCGAGACGATGCCTAAGCTCACCTCTTTCGCGTCGGCGATATGATTTAGATGCGAATGATCCATCGCACCGGGATGGAAGGCGGTGATTTGGTTGTCGGCTAAATCCGTGGTGATGAAGGCCTGGGCGGTGTAGGTGTTCTTCACTTCTTTGACGTGATCGCGGCGCAAACCTAGACGCTCCAGCCGGTAGGCGTAGGGCTGGTAGTCATCTCCCACTGTCGCCATGATCAGCGGTTTTCCTCCGAGCAGCTTGAGGTTGTAGGCGATGTTCCCAGCGCAACCACCAAACTCGCGGCGCAGTTGCGGAACTAGAAACGCAACGTTCAAGATGTGGATCTGATCGGGCAGGATATGGTTCTTGAAATGATCGCGGAACACCATGATGGTGTCGTAGGCGATGGAGCCGCAGATAAGGGTGTTCATGGTGCTTGCGAGAGCAGGGGTTCAATGGAGTGGGAACTGGCTATTCTATCGGCGGCGAGCAAGGCTTCTCCCCGCGAGACATAGGGACCCGCCATGACCTTGTACAGGCCTCCTACGCGCGTGACGCTGAGCCGGCCGGCGAGCCAGGACGCTTCGTTCGTCAGGCGCGAGAGCAAAGACAATGCGTTGTCCTCGGATTGAAAGGCGCCCAGTTGTAGATGCACTGGCCGCGGGCCGGCCGTGCTTTCCTCCGAGGCAATGATGAGTTCCACGTCTACCTCGTCGCTCCCGCTTTGCACGAGACCGAGTTTAAGAGCGGCGGTATAGGACAAGTCGATGAGGCGTTCGGAGTGAAAGGGACCGCGATCGTTGACGCGCACCACGACGCTGCGCCCGTTGCGAAGGCGGGTAACGCGGACGTAGCTAGGAATAGGCAACAGGGGATGCGCGGCAGTCATGGCGAACATGTCGTAGGGTTCGCCCGAAGCCGTGGCCCGGCCGTGATAGCGCCGTCCATACCAGCTTGCCCGGCCACGCGCGCGATAGGGCTCGAGCCGCGTCATGGGCACAAAGCGCTTACCCAGAGCGGTGTAGGGTTTGGCCGTCGAGGCTCGCAGGGGTTCGGCTCTTGGCTGTGCGTCGGGGGTATCTTCTAGGCCTCGCGGCGCGTTCAGTGGTGGACCATCGTCAAGGTAGTAAGCACCGGAAGGCCGGGTGGGATCGGAGCCGCAACCCGCAATCGAACCCGCGACGCAGGCTGCTAGCAACCATCGTGAAAGCGGCTGGAACACTAAGTTTGAACCAAGCGCTTGTGGGTATGAATGCTCATCAAGATTCCCATGCCGACCAAAATGCTGACGAGCGAGGTTCCCCCATAACTGATGAGCGGCAGCGGAACTCCGACGACGGGAAGAATTCCGCTTACCATGCCCATGTTCACGAAGACATAGATGAAAAAGGTGAGGGATATGGCACCGGCCAGCAGGCGCGTGAACAAGGTGGAGGCGTTGAAGGTAATGAACAACCCGCGACCGATCACGAAGATATATAAGCTCACCAAAATGACATTGCCGAACAATCCGAATTCCTCGCCGAATACGGCGAAGATGAAATCCGTGCTGCGCTCCGGCAGGAAGTCGAGATGCGCTTGAGTGCCGTTGAGCCAGCCTTTGCCGAACACGCCGCCCGAACCCAAGGCGATGCTGGCTTGGATCGTGTGGTAGCCGTCCCCCAAGGGATCTTGGGATGGGTCGATCAATGTGAGTATCCGGCGCCGTTGATAGTCGTGCATGAGGGACCAGAGAACGGGCATGAAGGCCATGGCGGCTGCCGCGATCCCGATCAATATCTTCCAGCTCAATCCAGCGAAGAACACGACGAAAAACCCGGCGGCGGCGATCAATACCGCCGTGCCGAGATCGGGCTGGTGCGCTACGAGTAACACCGGCACCAACACCATGATGCATGCGATGAAGTAGTCTCGCATACGCAGTATGGCCTCGTAGCGGTCGAAATACCAAGCCACGGCCAGCGGTACGGCGATCTTCATCATCTCGGAGGGTTGGATATTGGCCACGCCAATATTTAACCAGCGCTGCGCGCCATTAATGATCTCACCTTTTACTTCTACGGCCACCAGTAGCACCAACCCGACGATGTAGATTGGAAAAGCCACGCGCAGCAGGTAGTGCGGGGCAATGTTGGCCGCGATCCACATGGCGATAACCGCGATCAACAAATTGGTGAGTTGGCCCACCACTCTGGGAAAGGTGGCGTTGGAAGCGCTGTACAACACCACCAGCCCCACTAATACCAGCGCGCCCAGGCCGATCAGGAGGTACTTATCTAGATGCCGCCCGAGATAAGTCAGGATTCGATTAATCATGTTCCGGTCCCTCTGGATTGACGACCGGCTCGGGGTCGGGCTCCTTGCCTAAGATATAGAAGTCGAAAACTTTACGCGCGATGGGCGCGGCGGTGGACCCACCGTGGCCACCATTCTCGACCAATATGGCCAGCGCGATGGTGGGCGCATCCGCCGGCGCGAAGGCAATGAACAAGGCGTGGTCACGAAAACGTTCTTCTATCTTGGTTTCGTCGTACTTCTCGTTCTTCTTCATGCCGATGACCTGCGCCGTGCCGGTCTTACCCGCGATGGCGTAACCGGCGTTCATTCCCGCCAGTGCCGCGGTACCTCCTGGACGCATGACATCGGCCATGGCATCGCGTACCAGGGTGTAGTTTTCGGGCTTGAGTTTGAGCATGCCGACGGGCTCTATTTCGAGAGAGGTGAGCTGGTTAGTCCGGCTATTTTGTACATGCTTCACGACGTGCGGGCGGTAGATTGCGCCATGGTTCGCCAGAATGGCGGTGGCCTGTGCTAACTGCAGCGGGGTGGCGAGGTTATAACCCTGTCCGATGCCCACGGAAATAGTGTCTCCCCCAAACCACTTTTGTTTGAACCTTCGTTGCTTCCATTCTTGCGATGGCAGCAGGCCGCTGCTCTCGCTGTGGATGTCGATGCCCGTCAATTTGCCAAATCCAAACTGACCAATGAACTCGTGTATGCGATCGATGCCGAGATCTTGCGACAGCCCATAGAAGTAGGTGTCGCAGGAAACGACGATGGCCCGGTGCAGATTGACGGTTCCGTGCCCGCCCTTTTTCCAATCGCGGTAGACGTGCCCGCCACCACCGAAGACAAAGTAACCCGGATCACTGATAGCGAAACCGGGCGTGCGTTTCCCCAGTTCCAGGCCCGCCAGCGCCATGAAGGGCTTGAAGGTGGATCCTGGGGGATAGACGCCTTGCAGTGCCCGGTTGTTAAGCGGCCGGTCAGGCGAGTTGTTCAATATCTCCCAGTTCTGCGGATCGATTCCTTCCACGAAAAGATTGGGATCGAAACCGGGCTTGCTCACCAGTGCAAGTACGCCACCGGTCGAGGGTTCGATGGCCACCAAGGATCCGCGCCGGTTCCCGAACACGCGCTCGGCCACCTGCTGCAGCCGGGCATCGACCGATAGCAACAGGTTATTGCCTGAAACAGGGAGCGTCCGGCGCAAGGTGCGCACCGCTCTGCCACCGGCATCGGTTTCGACTTCCTCGGTTCCCGTGGTGCCGTGCAATTCGTGCTCATACTTGTCCTCCAGTCCTGCCTTGCCCATGTAGTCCGAGCCGGCATAATTGGTGGCTTGTCCCCTCTCTTCCTGGCGCGCCTTGTCCGTCTTGGTGAGTCTGCCCATATAGCCCACGACATGGGAGGCCACCTCACCATTGGGATAATGGCGAAACAAGCGCGCCTTGATCTCCACGCCCGGGAACCGGTAGCGATTCACAGCGAAGCGGGCGATTTCCTGGTCGTTGAGCCGGGTGCGGATGGGCAGGCCGGCGAATTCATGAGTTTCCTCGGACAACTTGCGGAAGCGTTTGCGGTCGCGCGGGGTGATTTCCACTATCTCAGACAACTCAGCGATCAGCTTGTCGACACTGTCTACCTGGCTGGGTGTAATTTCCAGCGTGTAGCCCGCATAGTTGTGGGCGAGCACCGCCCCGTTCCGATCGAGGATCAGTCCCCTGTTGGGGATGATGGGCAGGATGGAGATCCGGTTATTCTCCGCCAGCGTGTGGTAGTAGTCATGCTGAAGGACTTGCAGGTAGAAGAAGCGTCCGGTCAATCCCGCGAAGGCAGTGAGAATCAAAGCCGCCGCCACCATGAGGCGGAACTGAAAATGCTCTAGTTCGCGCGGAGTGTTTCGAAGCTCTACGGATCGGTTCATGCCACGTGGCCCTCGCGCATCCTAGCTCGCCGCCTGCTCGTTGGTTTGGCGCAAAGGCGCGCGCAATAGAGTCGTTAGCAGCGGCCAGATGGCTGCGCCGGTCACGCTGGGCAAGAAGTAGAAGAGGCCGGGGAAATCGTTTCCCCCCACCATCCGCACGATAAGGGTGACGACCTGAGTCAACACTAGGATCACTAACACGTGAACGATTTGGTAGAGGAGCGGAAACATGATGATGCGCCGGTGAAACACGCCAGCCAGATAGAGCATGAGTGTATAGGCGAGCGCGTGTTCACCGAACAGGCTGCCGTTGGCCACGTCCATGAACAGACCCAATAGCCATGCCGAGGTGAACCCCACTCGGTATGGATGAAAAATCGTCCAGTAGATCACGACCAAAGCGATGAAATCGGGCTTCACGCGCATGATGAGTTCGGGCGTGGGGAGTAAGTTGACCAGCGCCGCTGCAAGGACGGTTAAAGCGATATAGCTCACGCGCGCCGGGCGCAGCAGCTCGGGCGGATGACCGGCGGGCGGATTCAAGTTGACGCCAAACTTCATGGGGACTCCGTTGAAGGTTTTTTTCCCGTGACCCGTCTCGCCTCGCCAGCGAAAGGATCCGCGGGGGGCTTGTCCCCGGATTCGATCACCATCACTTGCAACGCACCGTAGACCCCGGTGAGCGGCACGCAATTGATGCGGGCGAAAGCGTAGGCCGCGTTACGCTCCACGTTGGTGACCTTGGCAACCGGCAATCCGGGAGGGTAGGTACCGTCTATCCCTGAGGTGACCAAGATGTCGCCGTTTTGAACATCGGCGCTCACCGGCATGTAGCGAAGCTCGAGCACGCCGTCATAGCCAATACCGAACAACACGCCACGAAGCCCGCTGCGCAGGACTGGGATGGGAATGGCTTGGTCCTTGTCCGTCACTAAGCTGACTTCCGACTGCCAGGGGTAGACCCGGGTGATTTGGCCGATCAACCCCACCGCGTCCACGACCGCCAGTCCGGCTCGCACACCGTCTTGCACTCCACGGCCGATGGCGGCGCGGCGCGTAAAGGGATCGGGGTGCAGGCGCTGAATTTCCGCGGAAAGCGCCTTGCGCGCGATCTTCTCCTTCAGCCCTATCAACCCGCGCAGATGCTTGTTCTCGCCCTCCAGGGCGGCCAGCGTTTGCAAGGAGACGGCGTTAGCCAAATTCTGCTGCCGGAGATATTCGTTCTCGTGGCGCAGTTGGGCCTGAGTGACGAAGAAGCCCAGCGCGCGATTCAATGCCAAACCAGGAATATCCGTCAGCCTTTGTAGGGGATACAACACCACCGAGACACTGGTGCGCATGCCTTCCAGATAGTGGAAACGGCTATCCGCGATGATCACAATCAGCGAAGCAAGGCAGAAGAATATAAAGCGCGTGAGCAGCGTGGGGCCACGCTGGAAAAACTGCGGCGCGCTATGTTCCATTCATTTCCAAATTACAAGTCGCCACGTCACAGGCTAAGAATCACGCCGCGAGGGTGGTGCGGCGCTGTCATGCCCTCGGCGAGTATCCGCCTAGTCGCTGGTAAAAATGTTGAGCCCTAGCTTGTCCATGCGCTCCAGGGCCTTGCCCGATCCGCGCACCACGCAAGTCAGGGGGTCCTCGGCGATGATCACGGGCAATCCTGTCTCTTCCATGAGCAAGCGGTCGATATCTCGCAGCAACGCGCCGCCGCCGGTAATGACCATTCCTTTCTCGGCGATATCGGCGCCCAGTTCAGGAGGGGTTTGTTCCAGGGCGGATTTCACCGCGCTGACGATGGAGTTCAGCGGTTCGGTCAGAGCTTCCAGGATTTCGTTACTGGAGATGGTGAAGCTGCGCGGAATGCCTTCTGCCAAGTTGCGTCCCTTGACCTCCTTCTCGCGAACCTCGCTCCCAGGGAAGGCCGAGCCGATTTCCTTCTTGATCTCCTCCGCCGTGGTTTCTCCGATGAGCATGCCATAGTTGCGGCGGATGTAATTGATGATGGCTTCGTCGAACTTGTCGCCTCCCACGCGAACCGAGCTGGCATAGACAATCCCGCCCAAGGAGATGATTCCGACTTCCGTGGTACCCCCGCCAACGTCCACCACCATGGAGCCCGTGGCCTCCTCGACGGGCAACCCGGCACCGATGGCCGCTGCCATGGGCTCTTCAATCAATTCCACCTTGCGCGCCCCGGCTCCATAGGCCGATTCCCGGATGGCCCGCCGTTCCACCTGAGTGGACCCGCAAGGCACGCAAATGACGATGCGTGGCGAGGGGGAGAACAGGCGGTTGTCGTGGACCTTCTTGATGAACTGCTTGAGCATCTGCTCGGTCACCGTGAAGTCCGCGATCACGCCATCCTTCATGGGACGAATGGCGGTGATGTTTCCGGGGGTGCGTCCGAGCATCTGCTTAGCCGCGAGCCCCACCTCCTGGATGACCTTCTTGCCGTTAGGCCCGCCTTCTTGGCGGATAGCGACGACCGAAGGCTCGTTTAGGACGATGCCTTTGCCGCGGACGTAGATCAGAGTGTTTGCAGTGCCGAGATCGATTGCGAGATCGTTGGAGAAGTAACCGCCAAGGAATCCGAACATGAAGGTTTGAACAGTAGGCTCGAGGAGTGAGTAGAAAGGCTTCGTGAAAAGGCGCACAGGGTGAAGCAGTTATAATAACGCACCGGCATAAGCACGATAAAGGCCTAGCGTTGTTTTTTATTCCGCGGAGACCTCGCGATACGCGATAGACCCCGCGCACTTCCTTTCGAAATCCCCATGTCATTATCCTTGAACGACGTACAGCGCATCGCGCTGCTAGCCCGCCTTGCCATTTCAGAGGATGAGGCTCGTGAAGCCTTAGGGCAGCTTAACAGCATTTTCGCGCTGATCGAGCAACTTCAGTCGGCGGACACCACGGGCATCGAGCCCATGTCGCATGCGCAAGACGTTTCGCAGCGCTTACGCGCGGACGAAGTGGTGGAGTTCGATCGTCATCTCGCCTTCCAGCAGGCGGCCGCCCAGGTGGAAGCGGGCCTGTACCTGGTGCCCAAGGTCATCGACTAGACGAGACTCATGCTGAAGGAAGATATCACCGCACTCGGTACGGCATTGCGCCAGCGCAAGATCTCCAGCGTCGAGCTGGCGCAGGGTTTTCTGCGGGAAGCCGAGCGCCACAAGGATCTCAACGCCTTCATCGCGCTGGATCCGGAGAGGACCTTGGCAGAGGCCCGCGCTGCGGATCAACGCTTGGCGCAGGGCGAGACGCATCCGCTGCTGGGTATTCCCATCGCCCACAAGGATGTGTTTTGCACCGAAGGATGGCTGACCACCTGCGGCTCGCGGATGCTGTCGAATTTCCGCTCACCCTACGATGCTCACGTCATCGAGCGCTTCAAAGCGGCCGGGGCGGTCACTCTGGGCAAGACTAACATGGACGAGTTCGCCATGGGCTCGTCCACCGAGACCTCCTATTTCGGGCCGGTAAAGAATCCCTGGGATCCGCGTGCCGTACCGGGTGGAAGTTCGGGCGGTTCGGCCTGCGCGGTGGGGGCTCGCTTGGCGCCCGCCGCGACCGGCACCGATACGGGCGGATCCATCCGCCTGCCCGCGTCCATGTGCGGGGTGACGGGTATAAAACCCACCTACGGTGTGGTCTCGCGCTACGGCATGATCGCCTACGCCTCGAGCTTCGATCAAGGCGGACCCTTGGGAAAATCCGCCCAGGATGTTGCCATGCTGCTCAACACCATGGCCGGCTTCGACGCCCGCGATTCCACCAGCCTGGAGCGCCCTGCCGAGGATTATGGGCGCGATCTCGAGCGGCCCCTTTCCGGCGTAAAGATAGGGCTGCCAAAGGAGTATTTTGGCGAAGGACTCGGTGCTGACGTTAGATTGGCCGTTGAGCAAGCACTCACTGAATTACGTCGTTTGGGATGCGAAACGGTGGAGGTCTCGCTGCCTAATACCCATCTGTGCGTCCCCGCCTACTACGTTTTGGCACCGGCCGAGGCCTCTAGCAACTTGGCTCGTTTCGACGGGGTGCGCTACGGCCATCGCGCGCCCGTCTACTCTGACCTCCAGGAGATGTACCGCCGCTCGCGAGCCGAAGGCTTCGGGGCGGAGGTCAAGCGCAGAATTTTGATCGGGACCTACGTGTTGTCCCATGGTTATTACGACGCCTACTATTTGAAGGCACAGAAGGTGCGCCGTTTGATCGCCCGTGATTTCACCGAAGCGTTCCAAGGCTGCGATCTGATTCTGGGACCCACCTCGCCCACCGTCGCCTTTGACCTGGGATCGAAGAACCAGGACCCGGTGAAAATGTATCTGTCCGATATCTACACGATCGCGGTGAACTTGGCGGGACTGCCCGGCATGTCGGTGCCCTGCGGATTCGGAGACCAAGGCCGGCCGGTGGGACTACAGATCATCGGTAACTATTTTTCGGAGGCCCGCATGCTCAATCTTGCCAACCAATTTCAGCGTGCAACCGATTGGCATTCTCGTACCCCGGTGGGACTGGACTAGGCCATGGATTGGGAAGTGGTGATCGGCCTGGAAACCCACGCGCAACTGTCCACGCGCTCGAAGATTTTTTCAGGAGCGCCGACAGCCTTCGGCGCGAGCCCCAACTCCCAGGCCTGCGGCGTGGACATCGCCCTGCCCGGTACGCTTCCGGTGTTGAATCGCGCCGCCGTGGAGAATGCCATTCGATTTGGGGTGTCGGTGGGCGGCAAGATCGCGCGTCGCTCCATCTTCGCTCGCAAGAATTACTTCTACCCAGATCTACCCAAGGGGTACCAGATCAGCCAGTACGAACAACCGGTCGTCCAGGGCGGCAGCCTGCGGATCCAGACCGGCGACCAGATCAAGACTATCCGCCTCACGCGGGCGCACCTGGAGGAGGACGCCGGTAAATCCTTGCACGAGGATTTTCAGGGCATGAGTGGAATCGACCTAAACCGTGCCGGGACGCCGTTGCTCGAAATCGTGACTGAACCCGATCTGCGCAGTGCCGCCGAGGCCGTTGCCTACGCCAAGACCTTGCACGGACTGGTTCGATGGATCGAGATCTGCGATGGCAACATGCAAGAAGGCTCCTTCCGCTGCGACGCCAATGTGTCGGTGCGGCGCGTAGGCCAAGAGACGTTGGGCACTCGCTGTGAAATCAAGAACTTGAACTCCTTCCGTTTCCTGGAAAAAGCCATCGAATACGAAATTCGGCGCCAGATCGAACTGATCGAGGACGGCGGCCAGGTGGTGCAGCAAACCAGACTCTATGATTCCGAGCGGGATGAAACCCGGCCCATGCGCTCGAAAGAAGATGCCCAGGACTACCGCTACTTTCCCGATCCGGATCTGCTCCCCCTGGACATCGGGACCGATTGGATCGAGTCGGTGAGATCGAAACTGCCTGAGCTGCCCCAGGCCAAACGCAATCGCTACATACAAAATCTTGGCCTTTCGGAGTATGACGCCGGGATCCTCACGACCAGTCTGGAGCTGGCAATGTATTTTGAAGAAACCCTGGGTCAGGCGCCCGGCCAACCCAAACTATGTGCCAACTGGATCATGGTGGATCTGCTCGGCCGGCTCAACCGCGAGGGCTTGGAGGTTGATCACTCGCCCATCAGCGCACCGGGACTGGCTGGACTGATCAAGCGAATAGCCGACGGCACCGTCTCCGGCAAGATGGCGAAAGAGATCTTCGAGGCTCTATGGCGGGGTGAGGGAGACGCGGACCGGATCATCGAATCGCGTGGCCTAAAGCAGATCTCCGATAGTTCCGAGCTGGAACGCATGGCCGACGCCATCATCGCCGCCAACCCGGCTCAATTGGCCGAGTACCGGGCTGGAAAGGAAAAAGCCTTTAACTTCTTCGTGGGCCAGGCCATGCAGGCCAGTCAAGGGAAGGCCAACCCGGGACAGTTAAGCCAAATACTGAAGAAAAAACTGTCAGGCTAGGATTTGGGGGCGGAAGGAGTCTGGGGGACCTTCAGTTCGCGGAACCGCCGCTTGTCCTCGCCGTACTTTTCGCGAATGGCGGCCGTCTGCTCTTGATAGCGTTTGATGTCGTACTCGATGCGAGCGATGTCTTTCTTCTGATCCTGGATGTCCTCGTCCAATCCCTCGGGCCGAGGCGCTTTGGTGTAGTGGTCAGCCTGCTTCATGAGAGCGTCAAGGGATTGCCTACTTTTCTCGAGCCGGATTTCAAGACCCTTAATGGCTTGGGCCGGAATCGCGATGTTGCGGTCCCGTGATTCGTCGATTTCGCGCTCTTCCGTGTAGGTGTCGAGGAGGGCTTGGTCTCGTCGTTTTTGGGAGAAGTTTTGCTCTCTTTCTTGCCGTTCACGTTCGGCTTTCTCGATGGCCGTGCGCCGTTCTTCAGGAGTTTGTTGCAGATCGAGCTGGCGTAACACCCGGCCCTGCTTGTTGAGTTCCGCAGTGTCGAACTCTTGTTCCTGGGGAAGGGTTTCACTGTAGTGAACCACTCCGCGCCCATCCACCCAGCGGTATAGGCTGCCGCCGATGCGCTCCATTTTCTTACCGGAAGCCGGTTGGGCCGCAACACTAATCGCCGGCAGGAAAAGCAATAGGACAAGTACCCACTCCGCCAGTCGTGCTGAGCGATTCAGCCCCATCCGTTTTCACTCCATATAGCAATCGATAGCTACGGACGGCCCGCAACTCATGTGCCATGGTTTCTTGCCCTTCCAGGACTGTCACGATATCGTCCAAGGTGGCAATGGCGAAAACGGGGAGTGAGAACAAGGTGCCGGCCTCCTGCACTGCCGAAGCGGATCCGGCTCCTCGCTCCATGCGGTCAAGGGCGATTACCACGGCGGCGGGATGGGCTCCGGCCGAGCGGATGAGTTCCACGGATTCCCGCACCGAGGTCCCGGCGGAGATCACATCGTCTAGGATCAGTATCCGGCCCACCAGAGGGGCTCCTACAATCACTCCGCCCTCGCCGTGATCCTTGGTCTCTTTTCTGTTAAAGCAAAACGGCACATTTCGCCCCGCACGGGCAAGGGCTATGGCGGTGGCCGATACCAGCGGGATGCCTTTGTAAGCGGGGCCGAACACGAGATCGAACGCAATACCGCAGGCCAATATGGCGTTCGCGTAGAATTCCCCGAGCCGAGCCAAGGTCTCTCCGGTGTTGAAAAGCCCGGCGTTGAAGAAGTAAGGCGACAAACGTCCCGCTTTAGTCTTGAACTCGCCGAACCGTAACACGCCTTGCTTCAAGGCGAATTCTACAAACTGCGTCCTGAAATTGGATTCCATTCTTGCGCCTCGTCAGCCTGAATCTTAACGGCATTCGTTCGGCGGTCAACAAAGGCTTCTTGCAATGGCTTGCCCACGCCTGTGCGGACGTGGTGTGCGTTCAGGAACTCAAGGCGCAGAGCGATAACCTGACCGATGAGATACGCACTCCGGGAACGTTTTCAGGACATTTTCATTTTGCCCAGCGCAAGGGATATAGCGGGGTGGGTATCTACTCTCGCAAGCAGCCCGTCGAGATCGTGGAAGGTCTGGGTATTCCGGATATCGACGGCGAGGGCCGTTACATCGAAGCGCGCTTCGGTTCGCTCAGCATCATCAGTTTTTATTTGCCTTCCGGGTCAAGTTCGCAGGAACGGCTGGCGGTGAAGTTCAGCTTCATGAACCGGGTGTTTCCGAAACTCCAAACGCTGGCGAAAGACGGGCGGGAAGTAATCATTTGTGGGGACTGGAATATCGCGCACAAAGAGATAGACCTTAAGAACTGGCGCTCAAACCAGAAGAATTCAGGCTTTCTTCCCGAAGAGCGAGCTTGGTTGTCCAGAGCGTTCGATGAATTGGGATGGGTGGACGTTTTCCGCCGTATCGATCAACGCCCGGAACAATACACCTGGTGGTCCAATCGCGGCCAAGCGTGGGCCAAGAACGTGGGCTGGCGGCTCGATTACCAAATCGCCACGCCGGGAATCGCGGCGAAAGCGCACAAGGCCGCCATCTACAAGGACGAGCGCTTTGCCGATCATGCGCCGCTGATCATCGATTACGACTATATTCTGTGAGCGAAACGTCCGCCGCGGGCCGCCGTAGCTGGATCGCGGATTTGCGCGTCTACACCGAACCAAGCGTCGCGCGCATGATGTTGTTGGGATTCTCCGCGGGTCTTCCTCTGCTGCTGGTGCTCGGGACGCTGTCCTTCCGCTTGCGCGAAGCGGGGATCGACCGGACAACCATTGGATTCCTGAGTTGGGTTGCGTTGGCTTACGCTTTCAAGTGGGCTTGGGCGCCGTTGGTGGATCGCATGCCCTTGCCGCTTCTCACGCGCTTGTTGGGAAGACGGCGGAGTTGGTTGGTGCTGGCGCAGATGGGTATCGTGGCCGGACTCGTCGGATCGGCGTTGACCGATCCCGCCATGGATTTGCACCGGCTGGTGTTCTTCTCGCTGTTAGTGGCTTTCTCATCCGCCACGCAAGACATCGCCTTGGATGCCTTTCGCATCGAATCCGCCGGCCAATCCCGCCAAGCCGCCATGGCGGCGACCTATCAGATCGGTTATCGCGCGGCGATGATTTTCTCCTCCGCCGGGGCGCTCTGGATCGCGGCCAGCTTCGATCCCGACGAAAAGACCTATGAACATGCTCCGTGGACGATCACTTATTTGATCATGGCCGGCGCCATGAGCGTGGGAATGCTGACGGTCTTGTTCTCCAAGGAACCCCCGCACAGCGCCGTCCCGAACGCAACTAAGGGCGAGAAGGATTTCACCGCGCAACTACGCCGTGCCGCTTGGATGCCGCTCGTGTTGAGTCGCTTCGCGTTATGGGTATACGGCGCGATGGTGAGTCCTTTCCTGGATTTCGTATCGCGCTACGGTTGGCATGCGATCTTGTTGTTGGCGTTGATCGGCACCTATCGCATTTCCGATATCGTTATGGGTGTCATGGCAAGTCCCTTTTATCGCGATATCGGCTTCACCAAGGAAGAAGTTGCCGCCGTGTCCGGTGTCTACGGCGTGATCATGACTCTGGTGGGGGCGAGCCTCGGCGGAGTGCTCTCACTGCGCTTCGGTGTCATGCGCGTGCTCTTCGTAGGCGCGGCATTATCGGCCGCCACCAATCTGCTATTTGCCTGGCTGGCAACGCGCGGCCACGATTTGTCCGGTTTAGTGATGGCGATTTCTCTCGATAACCTGAGCTCGGGCATCGCAAGCGCGGCCTTCGTGGCCTACTTGTCCAGTCTCACCAACGTCGCATACTCCGCCACGCAGTACGCCTTGTTTAGCTCCATCATGTTGCTATTGCCCAAGTTTCTCGCGGGATTCTCCGGATGGGCGGTGGATCACTCGGACTACCACACGTTCTTTATCGGCACCGCCGTGCTGGGAGTGCCCGTGCTGATCTTGGTGGCACTGGCGGGGCGGGTCGCCATGGTCTCGCCTAAGAATCCGTCTTGAGCCGGTAGACGGCGAGCGAACCGAGCAAGTTCGGTAACGCGTTCACGGCCTGGCCACCGGCCATCACCACTCTTTGTAGAATGCGAATTTCATTTTTGGCGCAGAAAGTTTCGAAGTCATCGATAGTGCACAAGTGGATGTTGGGCGTGTCGTACCATTGGTAGGGAAGTTCGCGCGACACCGGCATGGCACCCAACAGAACTTGCAGGCGGCTGCGCCAGTAACCGAAGTTGGGGAAAGTCACGATCCCCTCACGCCCGACGCGCAGCATCTCCTTGACGATTTTTTCCGTCTGCCGCACCGCCTGCAAAGTCAGCGAGAGGATGACAAAGTCGAAGGAACGATCTTCGAACTCGGCCAGCCCGCCTTCCAAATCTCGTTGAATCACGTTTACACCGTTGCTCACGCTGGCGATGAGTTTCTCGTCGTCGAGCTCCACGCCATAGCCCGTGATGCCGCGCTTCTCGCGCAGGTAGCGCAGCAGGAAACCATTGCCGCAGCCTAAATCCAGAACGCGCGCGCCCGGGCTAATCCAGGCCGCGATGGTGTCGTAGTCGGCGCGTACGGATTGGTTCATGACCCTGTGCCCACATTGCCTAGGTAGGCGCGAATGACACCGTGATAGCGCGGATCCTCCATCAAGAAGGCGTCGTGGCCGTGGGGCGCATCAATTTCCGCATACGAAACGTTCAGGCGATTGTCCAGCAATGCCTTGACGATTTCCCTGGAGCGCGCCGGTGAGAAGCGCCAATCGGAGGTAAAAGAAACCACCAGAAAGTTGGCTTTGGCAGGTGCCATGGCCTTGGAGAAATTGCCGCCGTGGGCGGCCGCGGGGTCGAAATAGTCGAGCGCCTTGGTGATGCGTAAATAGGTATTGGCGTCGAAGTATTCCGAGAACTTGTCGCCCTGGTAGCGCAAGTAGCTCTCGATCTCGAACTCCACGTCGAAGTTGAACTTGATCTCACCGGTGCGCAAGGCGCGGCCGAATTTCTCCGCCATGGCGTCATCGGATAGATAGGTGATGTGGCCGATCATGCGCGCGATGCGCAGCCCGCGTTTTGGTACCACTCCCTGGGCGTAGAAATTTCCCCCGTGAAAGTCCGGGTCGGTGGTGATGGCTTGCCTCGCCACTTCGTTGAAAGCGATGTTCTGCGCCGTCAATTTCGGTGCTGCCGCGATCACCAGAGAATGTCTGACACGGTCCGGATATCGGATGGCCCACTGCAAGGCCTGCATGGCGCCCAAGCTGCCGCCCATCACCACGGCAAAGCGTTCGATGCCCAGATGATCGGCCAGCCGGGCTTGCGCCTCGACCCAATCTTCCACCGTGACCAAGGGGAAATCGGCGCCCCAAGGCGTACCAGTACCGGGATTGATGGTCGCAGGCCCGGTGGAACCATGGCACCCGCCAAGATTGTTCACGCCCACGACGAAGAACCGGCGAGTATCGACCGGCTTACCGGGACCGATGAGGTTATCCCACCAGCCGGTGTTCTGCGGATCGTCCGCGTAGTAGCCCGCCACATGATGGGAGGCATTGAGCGCGTGGCAAACCAGTACCACATTGTCCCGCTTGGCGTTCAACTGGCCATAGGTTTCGTAGGCGAGATCATAGCGCTTGATGGTTGCGCCACTTTTCAGCAGGAGCGGTTGTTCAAAGGCAGCACGCTGCGGTGACACCGCTCCCGCCGAGCCCTCGAACGGACTATTCTCCGTCATGGATCAGGAAGCCGCAGGGGGTTTGGCTTTCGACAAACGCCTCAGGATCAAGCGCATCGCATCGTTCTTCATATCGCGCAGCAGGACGGCCTCTTCGTTCTCTTTAGCCAGTAACTCTCGGTCGTCGAAGGTCAAGTCTCGCCGGAGCAGCAACTCTGTAGGTGGAATCCATTCACGCTTCGAACGGTCGCTCAAACGGTACAAAATGCGATAGCGCAGTTCGAATTCCCGCACACGACCGGCGGTCGACAAAGACAAGACCTGCTTCTCGGACTTCTCGCTCAGAATCTCTAATATGACTTCCGCGTCCTCGGCACGCTCGACTACCTTGCCTTTTTTCCCGCTCGCTAGATAGCGCTTCAGCTCCGCCGCAAAGGAAGAATATTCGGTGGTGACCACATGCAAGCTCGCGAAGGGAAGTTGCGGACTCCCTCGCAAATGATAGCCGCATCCGGCCAGGACTAAGAACGTTGCCCACGCCAACCAGCAGCGGGGTCTGAGGGCCGGGTTCATCTAGATCACGACATTAACGAGGCGGCCCGGCACCACGACGATCTTCTTTGCGCTCTGGCCGTCGATGTATTTCATAGCCAAGGGACTGCCGAGCGCGAGCTGCTCGATGGCATCGCGCGTGGCATGGCTGGGCACCTTGATGGACCCGCGTGTCTTGCCGTTGATCTGTAACACCAACTCCAGCTCGTCTTGCTCCAGCGCTCCGGTGTCCGGTTCCGGCCAGTTGGCGCTGAAGACGTCCGTCCCATAACCCAGGGCGTTCCATAGACGGGAGCACACGTGAGGCGTAAGGGGTGAGAGTAGCCGTAGGAGAATGGAGAAGCCTTCGGCACTGACCGAGATCTCCTTCTCAGGCAAGCGCTCCAGCGCGTTCAGAATCTTCATGCCCGCGGAGGCCACCGTATTGAACTGGAATTTAGAGAAATCGTAGTTCGCTTGCTTTAACACCAGATGAATCTCGCGCCGCGCGCTGGTCTGCTCCTCCGAGAGCTTGGTTGCCTTGGAGGCACGACCCTGCGCAATGGCGCGCTCCGCCCCGAAGCGCCAAAGGCGGCGCAAGAAGCGATAAGCGCCCTCCACGCCGGAGTCGGACCATTCCAAAGTTTGCTCAGGTGGTGCGGCGAACATCATGAAAAAACGCGCGGTGTCGGCACCGTAGCGGTCGATGAGTAACTGCGGGTCCACCCCGTTATTCTTGGACTTGGACATGGTGCCAATACCGGCGGATTCCACAGGCAATCCGTCTGACTTCAAAGTGGCGCCCATGCGCGCGCCCTTTTCATCTACGCGAACCTCCACGCCGGCAGGATTGAAGTAGGTGATGCGCCCCTGGCCGGCCTTGCGCAAGAAAATCTCGTTCAACACCATACCTTGCGTGAGCAGATTCTTGAAGGGCTCGTCGAATTGGACAAGACCCACGTCGCGCATCACTCGCGTCCAGAAGCGCGAATAGAGCAAATGCAGAATCGCGTGTTCGATGCCGCCGATGTATTGGTCTACCGGAAGCCAATACTTCACCCGTTCGTCCACCATCGCGTTCTTATTGTCCGTGCACGCGTAACGAGAGTAATACCACGACGAGTCCACGAAGGTATCCATGGTGTCCGTCTCGCGGCGCGCGGGCTTGCCGCACTTGGGACACTTGCACTGGACGAAGTCAGCCCGCTTGTTGAGCGGATTGCCCGACCCATCGGGCACGCAGTCCTCGGGCAGCACCACGGGCAGTTGGTCATCGGGCACGGGTACGTCGCCGCAACCGGCGCAGTGGATGATGGGGATGGGCGTACCCCAATAGCGCTGCCGCGAAATTCCCCAGTCGCGCAGCCGCCAAGTGGTTTGCTTCTCGCCCAATCCGGCTGTGTTTAGATCGGCGGCGATGGCTTCAACGGATTGCTCGAAATCCATTCCGTCGTATTTGCCGGAATTGATGCAGATGCCGTGATCGGCATACCACTCTTGCCAGGCGTCCATGGAGTACGCTTTGCCCGCGGCGCCGATGACCTGCTCGATGGCCAAGCCGTACTTCTTGGCGAAGGCGAAATCGCGCTCGTCATGGCCTGGCACACCCATGACGGCACCTTCGCCATAGCTCATCAACACATAGTTGCCGACCCAGACTTCGACCGGCTTGCGAGTGAGCGGATGTTCGACGAAAAGCCCAGTGGCCATGCCCTTCTTTTCCATCTGCGCCATGTCGGCTTCCATCACGCTGCCGTGCTTGCACTCTTCGATGAAGGCGGCGAGCTTGGGATTGTTCTTGGCCGCGGCGCCGGCCAACGGATGCTCGGTGGCCACCGCGCAAAAGGTCACGCCCATCAAGGTGTCGGCGCGCGTGGTGAACACACGCAACACCTGCTTCGTACCTTCCAGAGTGTACGGGAACCCGATGTTCACGCCATGGCTCTTGCCGATCCAGTTGGCCTGCATGGTTTTCACCCGGTCCGGCCAGCCTGGGAGCGTGCCGAGGGCGGCCAGCAATTCCTCCGAGTAATCCGTGATCCGCATGTAGTACATGGGAATCTCGCGTTTTTCCACCCGCGCGCCGGTACGCCACCCGCGCCCGTCGATGACTTGCTCGTTGGCCAGCACCGTTTGATCCACCGGATCCCAATTCACCACACCGGTCTTTTTATAGACGATGCCGCGCTCCAGCATGCGCAGAAACAACCATTGGTTCCAGCGGTAGTACTCCGGCTTGCAGGTGGCGAGTTCGCGTTGCCAGTCGATGGCGAACCCCAGCGACTTCAACTGCTGCTTCATGTACGCGATGTTGTCGTAGGTCCACTTGGCCGGAGGCACGTTGTTGGCCATGGCGGCATTCTCGGCGGGCAATCCAAAGGCGTCCCATCCCATGGGCTGGAGTACGTTGTAGCCGCGCATGCGGTGGTAGCGCGTGAGCACATCGCCGATGGTGTAATTGCGCACGTGGCCCATGTGCAGTTTCCCCGAAGGGTAGGGAAACATGGACAAGCAGTAGTACTTGGGTTTGCCGGGGACTTCCAGAGCGCGGTGTGCACCGGAGGCTTCCCATTCCAACTGAACTTGCTGTTCGATTTTTTCCGGGCGGTACTGCGGATCTAACATGTTCGAATCTGCGTTGAACGGACCATCACAACGAGCGATTATAGCCTGCGACATATTAGACCCGTCACCTATCGCTGCTTTCGGTTACCATCGCAGCCCGCTCTCATGGGCATTTTCTAGTGTACGGTTCCAACCTTCTCGAGGGCCTCAACCCCGAACAGCTACGCGCGGTCACGCTACCTCGCCAAAGCGCGCTGATCCTGGCAGGTGCTGGCAGCGGTAAAACGCGCGTCCTCACCACACGCATTGCCTGGCTCATTCAAACCGGCCAGGTGATGCCCCATGGCTTGTTGGCCGTGACCTTCACCAACAAGGCCGCGCGCGAAATGCTGACGCGCATTTCCGCCATGCTTCCCATCAATACGCGCGGCATGTGGGTGGGGACCTTTCACGGGTTGTGCAACCGCCTGCTGCGCGCCCACTATCGAGACGCGGGCTTACCCCAGACATTTCAGATTCTCGACAGCGCGGATCAACTCTCCCTCATCAAGCGCTTGTTAAAAGCCCTTAACGTGGACGACGAGAAGTACACCCCGCGTGATTTACAGTACTTCATCAACGCCAACAAGGAATCGGGCACCCGAGCAAGCCGGGTCGGCGCCGGCGACGATTACTCCGGCCGCATGGTGGAACTCTTCGCCGCCTACGATGAGCAGTGCAACCGCGAAGGTGTGGTGGATTTCGCCGAACTTCTGCTACGTTCCTGGGAGCTACTCACCCGCAACGAAGTATTGCGAAACCACTACCAGCGCCGCTTTGGCCACATTCTGGTCGATGAGTTTCAAGATACCAACCGCTTGCAGTACCGCTGGTTGCAGTTGTTGGCGGGCAAGGAAAACGCCATTTTCGCGGTGGGCGATGACGACCAGA
>JBKKAO010000040.1:0-16180 GCA_046714645.1 Burkholderiales bacterium
GCCGTTCATGTCCTTGATGCCGCCCAGGCTGCGCTCTAGCTTGGCGTATTCGCGCTGGGTGCGCAGTTGCTCTTTCTTGGGCAAGCGCTCGACGGAGCCATCCTGAATCATGGCCTCCATGTCCTTCAGCCGCTTCATGGACTGCTTCACCGTCTTGTAGTTGCTCAACATGCCGCCCAGCCAACGGTAATCCACATAGGGTATGGCCGCGCGCAGCGCTTCCTCGCGCACAATCTCGCGTGCTTGCCGCTTGGTGCCCACCATCAGGATGGTGCCGCGATTGCTGGACAGTTGCTTGACGAATTTGAGGGCCTCGTTGAACTGAGCCAGCGTCTGTTCCAGATTGATAATATGAATCCGGTTACGATGGCCGAAGATATAGGGAGCCATCTTGGGATTCCAGTAGCGGGTTTGATGTCCGAAATGAACACCCGCTTCCAACATCTCACGCATTGTGACTGCCATGTACTCTTAAACTCCAGTTAAGGTTAAACCTCCACCTGTGCCAACGCTCACCCGGGAAAGCCCAGGCACCTTAACATTCGGCCAAGTGTGCGAATTACGAGCAAGCTTGCCTGCTCGAATAAACGGCGGATTCTAGCAAATACGCGCTTAGGGACTCTACTTTTTTATTCCGTGCCGTTGCCGTCGCGTCTCGTACAAACACAGGGCGGCGGCCACCGAGACGTTAAGACTCTCCACCGTGCCCTGGCGCGGGATTTCCACCAGAGAGTCGCAACGCTCGCGAGTCAGCCGCCTTAGCCCTTCTCCCTCCGCCCCAATGACCCAGGCGATGGGGCCGCTCAAGTCCGCCTCGGGAAGGGGGGAGCCCCCCAGCGCGGCACCGAGAACCCGCACGCCGCGCTCCTGTAGCTCCTGGATAGTGCGCGCGAGATTAGTGATGGTAAGGTAGGGCACCGTTTCGGCGGCGCCACTGGCGACCTTCAGCACCGCGGGCGTTAGGCCGGCCGCTCTATCCTTGGGCGCCACCACCGCCTGCGCCCCGAAAAAATCGGCGACCCGTAGGCAAGCGCCGAGATTATGCGGATCCGTCACGCTGTCCAGCAGCAACACTAGGACGTCATCGCCCGCGATATCGAGGATGCCGTCAAGATCTGGCTGGCTCGCGTTCAAGGCGGCGCGGGCGACTACGCCCTGGTGCCGCGCCCCGCCTGCCATGCCATCCAGACGCTGGACCTCCACCGGCACCACCTTCACCGCCTTGGACTGCGCCAACTCCGCCAGCGCTTTGCTGCGAGCGTCGCGGCGGCCAAGTTGAAGATAAAGTTCCACAACGCTCTCGGGGGCATGCCGCAGCCGTGCGGTGACGGCGTGAAATCCGTAGATGAATTGGGTGGCGGCGCTCATGGGGACTCACCGGCCCCCAGAACGAAGTCCAGACGTGCCGAATCCAGATCCACCCGAACCAGTTTCACCAGGATACGGTCGCCCAAGCGGAAGCTTTTTCCCGTTCGCTCGCCGCGCAGGACATGGCGGGCGGCATCGAAGCGGAAGTAGTCCCGGCCCAGTTCGGACACATGCACCAGACCATCCACGCGGGTCGCGTCCAGGGTCACGAATACCCCGAAGTTGGACACACCACTCACCATCCCAGGAAACACTTCCCCGACCTTATCCTGCATGTAGAAACACTTGAGCCATCCCACCACCTCGCGCTCGGCTTCGGCAGCGCGGCGTTCGCGTTCCGAGCACTGCACTCCCAGGGTTCGCCAATCGCCCGCTTGGTAGGTTTCGCCGGCGATGACCGCCTTGATCGCTCGATGCACCAGTAGGTCTGGATAGCGCCGGATCGGCGAGGTGAAGTGGGTATAGCGCTCATAAGCCAGGCCGAAATGACCGGTGTTCTCGGGCGTATAGCGCGCCTGTTTGAGCGAGCGCAGCGTCACCGTTTGCAAGAAGCCGCCTTCGGGCCGACTGCGCACCTTTTCTAGAGCACGCGCGAAATCCTTAGGCTTGGGCTTCTTGCCACCGGTGAGATCGATGCCAAACTCCGCCAGCACGCCACGCAGATCTTCCAGCTTTTCCTCCGTGGGGCCTTCGTGCACCCGATACAACAGCGGCTGCTCCGCCTTCTCCAGGAAATCCGCCGCGCTGGTGTTCGCCGCGAGCATGCATTCCTCGATGAGCCGGTGGGCCGCGTTGCGTTCAAGCGGATGAATGGCCTTGATGCGCCCCTTGTCGTCGAACTCGATTTCGGTTTCGGTGGTGTCCAGATCGATGGCCCCGCGTTTCAGTCTCGCGCTGAGCAGGGCCTCGAATACCGCGCGCAGATGGCGTAACTGCGGCTGTAGGGGCCGGTCCACGCCGTTGTCCAACCTTGCCGCTACTTCGGTGTAGGTAAGGCGTGCATGGGAGCGCATCACTGCTTGAAAGAAACGGTAGTGCTCGATCTCGCCTTTTTTGTTGATCGCCATCTCGCAGGCGAGACACAAGCGGTCTTCGTTCGGATTGAGCGAACACAATCCGTTGGACAGCACCTCGGGCAGCATGGGAATCACGCGGCGAGGAAAGTAAACCGAGGTTCCGCGCTCGCGCGCTTCCTCGTCCAAGGCATCCCTATCCTTCACGTAGTAGCTAACGTCGGCAATGGCAACGATGAGCCGAAAACCCTTGCCGGAGGGTTCGCAAAAGACAGCGTCGTCGAAATCACGTGCGTTTTCGCCATCGATGGTCACCAACGGCACCTCGCGCAGATCTTCGCGCTTATCGGTTTCTTTCTTGGTGATAGTCTTGCCGTATTTTTCGGTAAGCTTCTCCACCTCACCGGGGAACTCGAAGGGCAGATTGTGCTTGCGCAGCGCGATTTCGATCTCGATACCCGGATCGGTGGCATGGCCCACCACCTCCACGATGCGCGCCAAGGGCTTGACGTGAACCTCGGGCTGCTGGAGGATCTCCACTACCACCACCTCGCCGGGCTTGGCGTCTCCGATGCTTTCGGGGGGAATCAGCAAATCGTGATTGATGCGCCGGTCCTCCGGCACCACGAAGTGAATCCCGCCTTCGCGGTGCAAACGCCCGACCACCGTCGTGTTAGCCCTCAAACCCACTTCCACGATCGAGGCCTCACGCTTGCCTTGCTTGCCAGCGACCTCGCGCGCCACGACTTGATCGCCGTGGAGCACCTTGCTCATCTCCCAGGGACTCAGATAGAGGTCCTCACCACCATCGTCTGGAATGACGAAACCGAAGCCGTCGCGATGGCCTACCACGCGGCCATGGATGAAGCCCAGCTTCTCCACCACGCATAGCGCCCCGCGCCGGTTGCGCATGATTTGCCCGTCGCGCTCCATGGCCTGTAGGCGGCGCGCGAAATGCACTTGTTCGGAGCCCAAGATGGAGAGTTTTTCCTCAAGCTCGGAGGCTGGTAGGGGAACACCCTCCTGCGTCAGTACTTGAAGGATGAATTCGCGGCTGGGCAGCGGAGATTCATAACGGCCTTTCTCGCGATCGAGAAAGGGGTCTTTTTTTCTTAGGGAGGACTTCTTCAATCGTTCGCTATTGATGGTATTAGATCTCGTGATGTAGTGAAAAATGGTTATTCAGACGAAACCGGGTTTGACAAACCCCCTTCGAGGCTTTAATTTTGCGCCCCCATGCCGAGATGGCGAAATTGGTAGACGCACCAGGTTCAGGTCCTGGCGGTGGCAACACTGTGGAGGTTCGAGTCCTCTTCTCGGCACCAGAAATTTATTGGTCCGTTTTCCACTATGAAAACGGATGGCGCAGCACAATGGTCTCATCCCGGTCCGGCCCGGTCGAAATCAAGTCAATGGGCACGCCGCACACTTCCTCAAGACGCCTCAAGTAGTGCCGCGCCGGCGCGGGCAGCTTGTCGTACTCTTTCACGCCGACGGTGCTGTCCATCCAGCCCGGAATTTCTTCGTAGATGGGTTCGCACTCCGCCAGCGCTTCCGCGCCCACGGGCGGTAATAGGTAGGTACTGCCATTGGCTTTGTAACCCACGCCGATCCGCAAGGCTTCCATACCATCGAGCACATCTAGCTTAGTCACACACAGGCCCGATACACCATTGATTTGAATGGCCCGGCGCAGCGCCGCCGCATCGAACCACCCACAGCGCCGCGGCCGGCCAGTGGTCGCACCAAACTCTTTACCGCGAGTGGCAATCTGTTTACCGATGGCATCATCGAGTTCCGTCGGAAAAGGCCCGGAGCCCACGCGCGTGGTATAGGCCTTCGTTATTCCCAAGACGTATTGCAAAGCTTGAGGGCCTACGCCGCAACCTGCGGCCGCCGCGCCGGCGACGCAGTTGCTGGAAGTGACGTAGGGATAGGTGCCATGATCCACATCTAGCAGCGTGCCTTGGGCGCCCTCGAACAGAAGACTCTTGCCGTGACGCTGCGCTTCGTGCAACAAACTCGGCACATCGCCCACCATGGGACGCAGCCGGCCGACCAAGCCAAGGGTTTCTTCCAGGGTTTTATGAAAATCGACAGGCTCTACGTGAAAATACTTTTGCAGCACGAAGTTGTGATACTCGAGCACTTCTCCCAACTTCGCCGCCAGGCGCTCCCGGTGAAATAGATCTTGCACGCGAATGGCGCGCCGCGCCACTTTATCTTCGTAAGCGGGACCGATGCCGCGCCCGGTGGTGCCGATCTTAGCCTCGCCCTTGGCCGCTTCGCGCGCGAGATCGAGCGCAGTGTGATAGGACAGGATCAATGGACAGGCCTCGCTGATGGTCACGCGCCCGCTCACCTCCACCCCAGCCTGCTCCAATTTAGTCAGTTCTTCGATCAAGGCCTGAGGAGAGACCACTACGCCATTGCCGATGACGCAGGCCACGCCCTTGCGCAAGATGCCCGAAGGAATCAGATGCAAGACAGTTTTCTGCCCGCCGATGACCAGCGTATGCCCCGCATTGTGGCCACCTTGAAACCGCACCACTACATCGGCATGGTCGGTGAGCCAATCGACGACCTTGCCTTTGCCCTCATCACCCCATTGCATTCCGATTACGACGACGTTCTTTCCCATGGTCTCTACTATGTGTTTTGTCTTTCTTCAATGGACCATTGTCCATCTCGAAAAACGAATTGGCGGTCATAAGCGAGTTCGTCTCGGTGTTGCTCGTGTCCTGGCAGGTCGTTCACCACGGTCTCGCCCCGTTCACGCGCCCGCCTCACTTGCGCGGCCAGTGCTGTGTCCTCCGGTCTATAAGGTGCCAGCACGGCATGACCCTCGAACGTTAACGGAGAGACGGAAGCAATTTCCCGCAGGTCCATGCTAAAGCCGGTGGCCGCGCGGGCGCGCCCAAAGGCCACGCCCACTTGATCGTATCGCCCGCCCAGGGCGAGCGCATTGGGATATCCCCCGGTATAGGCGGCGAACACCACCCCGCTGTGATAGTGATAACCGCGCAGCTCCGCGAGATCCACTCGCACACCAGGAACCACGGGGCTGAGCGCCACGCACAATTGCTCTAACTGGGTGAGCGCCCTATCGATCTCCGGTAAGGCGGGAAGCTGTTGCCGCGCCGTCCTCAGAACGCTGGCATCGCCATAGAGCGCGGGCAAGCGCAGGAACGCCTCCCCAAGGGCCGCATCCACATCGGTCAAAAGCTCTTTTAGCTGGGGCACGTCCTTGGACTGAAGGGCTTGGAACAACTCAATCTCGCGCGCGCGATCCAAGTCAGCCGCCGCCACCAGCGCCCGGAATACGGTGACATGCCCGAGATCCAAATGCAGATTCCCAATGCCCGCACTTTCCAGCGCTCTTACCATCAGCGTCTGAATCTCGATGTCGCTTTCCACGCCCTGATGCCCGTAGATCTCGGCGCCAATTTGAATGGGCTCGCGGGTTCTGCCCAATCCCGAAGGTTGCGTGTGCAACACGCTACCGGTGTAGCACAGGCGCGAGATGCCTTGCCGGTTGAGCAGGTGGGCGTCGATACGCGCGACCTGGGGAGTCATATCGGCCCGGACACCGAGCATGCGGCCGCTTAATTGATCGACGAGCTTGAAGGTTCTCAGATCGAGATCATGGCCTGTTCCCGTGAGAAGCGATTCGATATGCTCGAGCAGCGGCGGAATCACCAATTCGTAGCCGTATAGGGAGAATAAATCCATGATGCGCCGGCGCAAAATCTCGAGCTTCGCGGCATCGCGCGGCAACAAGTCCTCGATATGTTCCGGCAGTATCCAATGACGCATTGGCTCGTGTCCTACTAGCTGCCGCGCGAGAGGAGCAGAATCAGTAGCCCGGCAATCATGGAGGTCAATCCGACGAATCGCAGCTGGCCGTCGGACAAAGCCGTAAGCTTGCGAAACGTGTCCCGCCACATGGCGGGGACCAAGAACGGCAGCACACCTTCCAGAACCAGTAGCAAGGCCAGGGCGCTAATAAGAGAATCTGCCATCAAACGATGCGGAAGGGGATCGAGCGATCACCGCCCGGAACGGCCACCCGCGCCTTTCATGAAGCGGAAAAACTCCGAGTTAGGCTCTAGAACGAGAATGTCATTCTTACTCTTGAAACTCTGTTTATACGCCTCCAAGCTGCGGTAGAAGGCATAGAACTCAGGTTGGTCTTGAAATGCATTGGCATAAATTGCGGCGGCCTTGCCATCACCCTCGCCTTTGGTGCGTTGGGCGTCGCGATAGGCTTCGGCCACGATAACCTCGCGCTGCTTGTCGGCATCCGCGCGGATCCGCTCGGATTCGGCGTAACCTTGGGAGCGCAATTCATTGGCCACGCGCTTTCGCTCGGCTTCCATCCGGCGGTATACCGCGTCGCTCACTTCCTGCGGGAAATCCACACGCTTTAGCCGCACGTCTAGCACTTGCACCCCGATCTTTCTAGCATCGGCATCGGCCCGCTCCCGCATAAGTTCCATGATCGTGTCGCGTTCCCCCGACACCACGTCATGAATGGTGCGCTTGCCAAATTCTTCTCGCAAGCTGCTGTTCACCGTCTGGGAGAGGCGAACACGGGCACGCGCTTCATCGCCGTCCACGCTCTTGTAGTACTCCAACACGTCCACGATGCGCCACTTGACGAAGGAATCCACCAGCACGTTCTTCTTCTCCGAGGTGATGAAGCGCTCGGGGTCGTCCGCATCCAAGGTCAGGATGCGAGTATCGAAAAAACGCACGTTGTCCAGTAACGGGAACTTAAAGTTAAGCCCGGGCTCCTTGATGACTTTGATGGTCTCGCCTAATCGAAATACGATGGCGTTCTGGCGCTGGTCTACGGAAAATATACCCAGACTTAGGATGATCAAAATAACCACGGCCACCGCGGCCACCGGACCCAGGCTGCGCTTCATGGCCGCGACTCCCGGTCCCGGGTTCTAAAGGCGTCTCTCGAACGCGGAACCATTTCGACATTGGGCGGTGTGCTCGCCGCGGCTTCAGGCACCGGAGTTCCATCCCCTAGGACAGCACCATTGCTGGAACCGGACATTTGCATGATCTTGTCCAAGGGCAGATAAAGCAAACTCCCCGCTTTTTGGTCGACGATCACTTTGGTGGCACTCGACATGACCTGTTGCATGGTATCGATATAGAGACGATCTCGCGTCACGCCGGGTGCACGCTTGTATTCGGCAGCCACTTGGCGAAAGCGCGACGCCTCGCCTTCCGCGTTGGCGATCACGCGTTGCTTATGCCCTTCGGCTTCTTGCAGAAGGCGCGACGCGCTACCGCGCGCCTTGGGCACCACATCATTGGCGTAGGCCTGGCCTTCGTTTTTCTGCCGTTCGCGGTCCTGGTTAGCCTTCACGGCATCATCGAAGGCCGCCTGCACCTGCTCGGGCGGCTGCGCCTGTTGCATGGTGACCTGGCTGATACTCACGCCGGCGCCATAGCGGTCAAGAATGGCCTGGATGAGGGTCTTGGTGTTCAGAGCGATTTGTTCACGTCCCTCGTAGAGCGCGAAATCCATTTTGCTTTTGCCCACCACCTCGCGAATGGCCGACTCGGCGATCTGCCTCACGGCCTCCTGGTCTGAATCGCGGTTGTTGAACAGAAAAGCGATGGGATCCTTGAGCGTGTACTGAACTGCGAACTCCATGTCGATGATGTTCTCATCGTCCGTGAGCATGAGAGATTCTTTCAGCATTTTGTTTTTATCGGTGTTCCGGTAGCCCACCTCCACGGTTCGCACCTGGGAGAGATTCACCACCTCGACGCTCTCGATAGGATAGGGGAGATGCCATCGCGGGCCCTCTTGCTTGGTCTCCACGTACTTGCCAAAGCGCAGCACCACACCGCGCTGGCTGGGGTTCACGATATAGAAGCCGCTGCCTAGCCAGATAATGGCGAGCAGTCCCACGAGAAGACCCACTCCTCCACCGAATCGCTTGAAGTCAGCCGGCCCATTGCCGGACGCACGGCCGCCCTTGCCCCCGAGCAGCCCGCCGAACTTATCGCGTAGACGATTGAAGAGCTCGTCAAGATCGGGAGGTCCGTCGCCACCGCCGCGACGGCCCCACTGAGGATCATTGGGAGCCATTAGTCAGAGTTGAAACTCAAAATTGGAATAAAAGAAAGGGCAACAAGGACGCTCGGAGCTGGCATGCTGGTCTATGAAACCGCTCAAGACACCACGGCCGCCGCAGGCGCCGCTTCACGCATATAAGGGAGCGGCGCTTTTTCTTCAATGGCTGCACGCAAGATATCGATGCCTTCGCCTGTCCGAGCACTCACACGAACGCGCGAGATACTACCATACTCGTCTCGCTCCATACCGCTTGCCATCCCTGTCATATCGATCTTGTTGTGAACCAATATTTGAGGGAGATCACCGGCACCGATTTCGTCCAACACCCGGTTCACTTGTTCGATCTGGCCGGCGTAGCCGGGGTTTCCCGTGTCCACCACATGGAGCAGGAGATCGGCACGGGCCGTTTCTTCCAAAGTGGCGCGAAATGCCGCGATCAAAGTATGCGGCAAGTCACGAATAAATCCCACGGTATCGGACAACACCACCTGCCGCCGGTCTTGGAACACCAAGCGGCGGCTCGTGGTATCAACGGTGGCGAACAATTGATCCGCCGCATAGGCTTTCGATTTGGTCATGCGATTAAACAGTGTGGATTTGCCGGCGTTGGTGTAGCCCACGAGGGAAACGCCGAACACTTCATTGCGCTCCCTTGCCCTGCGCTGGACATGGTGCTGCTTCTGAACCGTGGCAATGCGATCCTTAAGAACCTTTACGCGTTTTCCGATCAAGCGGCGATCGGTCTCCAATTGGGTTTCACCTGGGCCGCGTAGGCCGATACCTCCTTGCTGGCGCTCCAAGTGGGTCCACCCTCGTACCAGGCGAGTGGAAAGATGGGTGAGCTGCGCCAGTTCCACCTGTAGCTTCCCCTCGTGGCGACGAGCCCGCTGGGCGAAGATATCTAGGATGAGCGCAACGCGGTCCACTACCCGGCACTTGAGCACACCTTCTAGGTTTCTTTCCTGAGCTGGGGAGAGCACGTGGTTAAAGATCACGACGGTCGCGCCCTGTTCTTGCACGGCGGCGGCAATCTCTTGGACCTTGCCGCTTCCGGCGAAGGTGGCCGCATCGATTCGAGATCTTCGTCCCGTGAGCGTTCCTAGCACGGTGAGTCCCGCGCTACCGGCAAGCAACTGAAGTTCGTCGCGACTCAAAGAAAAGCCGGGATCTCCGAGATCCATGGCCACGAGTAGCGCGCGCTCACCCGCGCGAGGCCGGTCAATCATAGAGCCCCGCAAGATTCAACACGCCCCCCAGCGGGGCAAACACCCCGAGAGAATTACTCAGCCGCTTGCTCGAGATTTAAGCTCACCGGACGGGCGGGAACCACCGTGGAGATGGCGTGCTTATAGACCATCTGCGTCACCGTATTCTTCAGTAGTACGACGTACTGGTCGAACGACTCGATTTGCCCTTGAAGCTTAATGCCATTGACCAAATAGATCGACACTGGCACATGCTCTTTTCGGAGGGTGTTCAAAAATGGGTCTTGTAGTAATTGCCCCTTGCCGCTCATTGTGCCTCCATGCTTGTCTTAGGTTTTTTCCACTTTCCCATCGCTACTATAGTCGGCGTGGGGGCCCATACGCAAATCAAAATGCGCACATTCCGCCATGCAAATCCATTGCGCACTCTACGCCACATTCCGGTCTTGGTGTAGCCCGAGGAGCACCGAGTTCCCCTTTTGTAATGATATCGGCATGACGTTACCAGAATCTAGTGCTATCGCTTAATCGCGCTCCGCATAGGGGTTGTGTCCTGTCTTGAGCTCGATGCGAACTGGGGTACCCTCTAGATCGAAGGCCTTAGTAAATACCCGCTGGAGATATCTTTTGTAGGTATCGGGCAACCGGTCCAAGGCGTTGCCGTGAATGACGATGATGGGCGGATTGGAACCTCCTTGATGGGCATATCGCGGTTTCGGCCGCACGAACCCGGAACGCGGCGGGGCTTGGCGCAAGACGGCGCTATTCAGGGTCTTTGTGAGCTTCGGCGTGGAGAGCTTTAGCGTCGCCGAGGCATAGGCTTTCGCCACCGAGGCCATCATGGGTACCAGGCCCTTCGAGTTCTTCGCCGCTACGTAGTGGGTCTTGGCGAAATCCAAAAACCCCAGCTTTCGTTCTAGTTCGCGCTTGATTCGCGTCCGGTCCTCTTCTCCCGCCGCATCCCATTTATTGACGGCGACTACCACGGCCCGCCCGGTCTCCAAAACATAACCCGCCAAACTGGCGTCTTGGTCCGATACCTCGCGGCTGGCGTCGAGCACGAGCACCACCACATTGGCATCTTCTATGGACTGGAGGGTCTTGATGACGGAGAACTTCTCGACCAAATCGGAAACCTTCCCCCGGCGCCGAACCCCGGCGGTGTCGATCAGTGTGTAGGGCCGTCCATGCCACTCAAAATCGATGTAGATACTGTCGCGTGTGGTACCCGGCTCGTCGAAGGCGATGACCCGCTCCTCGCCCAACAGTGCGTTGACCATGGTGGATTTGCCTACATTCGGACGCCCGACGATGGCGATGCGCGGACATCTTGGCCCATCGTCTTGCGTTTCGCCAGTCTGGGCCGGAAATCCTTCGAGCAGCCATTCCATGAGTTCGCGCACACCCTGGCCGTGGGCTGCCGACACGGGAAACAGATCGCTGAGTCCCAACTCATGAAAGTCAGCCGTTGCCCGTGATGGGTCCAACCCTTCGGCCTTATTCGCCACCAGGATGACTCGTCGTCCGCTACGCCTGACTTGCAGTGCAATGGCCCGATCGCCATGGGTCAGGCCCGCTCTCGCGTCCACCACGAACAACAAGACATCGGCCTCGTCCATGGCCAACTGCGCCTGGCGCGCCATCTCCTGGAAAACTCCTTCGGTGCTGTCGGCCTGGATGCCGCCTGTATCTACCACCACGAAGTGGCGGCCGGCAGCCGTGCCTCGCCCGTAATGCCGGTCGCGGGTCAATCCCGCCACCTCGGCCACGATGGCGTCGCGGGATCGTGTTAGGCGAATGAAGAGCGTGGACTTGCCCACATTGGGGCGCCCCACGATGACAAAAGTCGGCCTCACCGAATGGTGAACGCGGTCAAATCGCCGTCAATGGATTGGCCCCCCACCGCCTGCCCAATGGACACCGGCGTGGCCCCGATGGCGTCACGGTCCGCCCGGATACGGGCGGCGAGACTCCCATCTTGTTTGTTGAGCACGTGCACGTAGCCCTCGAAATCGGCGACCACCAAGTGAGGACCGTAAACCAGAGGCGCGGTGAGACGCCGCCCAAAGAGCTTTTCCTGCTTCCACAGCAATCCGCCCCCTTCGCGGTCATAGGCCATCACCTGGCTGCGATCATCCACCAAGTAGACCGCCCGGTCGTCACCGGCCAAGCGCCGCGCGGACGAGGCCTCTCGCGACCACAGACCCGTGCCTTTGGCTAGATCGAAGCACCCGACGCGGCCCTGGTAACTCGCCACGCAGGCCAGCGAACGGTCCCGCAGGGGTTCGCCCGAGACATCCGCGATACGTTCGATCTCGTTGTCGCCCCGTGGCGGAGCGATGACCGCCTCCCAAAGCTGGACCCCATCGTTCGCACGCAGCGCTACCATTTTTCCACCCGGCAAGCCCGCGAACACATAGTCTCGCTCCAAATTCACGCTCGCCTCGGATCGCAGGATGAGCGCGGGCAATAGGGTCTGATACTCCCACTTGCGAAGACCATCGACCGCATTCAAACCAAACACCCTTCCATCGCCACTACGCACCACCACCCAGGATTCGTTAGCGGCCGGGGGTGACAAAACCTCGCTCGTCACGAAGGCGGTCCATTTGGGTTTCCCGTCGAGGTCAAAGGCCAAGATCTTGCCCTTCGCCGTAGCCACCAGCACTAACCCGCCGCCCACACCAACGCCACCGGAGATGGGTTCTTTGGTCTCGACCTTCCATTTGATCTTTCCGCTGCCCCCGTCCACTCGAACCAGGCGTCCCTTGGTATCCGCTGCGAACACATCGCCCTCAATGGAGGCTGGGCTCAGGTTATAGGTCTTCGAGGCCCGGACGTCATTAGACCAGCGCTCCTTGGCGCGCACCGTCTGCGCGAAATCCTTCAGATCCACCGGTTTGATGGGAGGATCCGAGCCACAGGCGACCAATAGCAAGGTACTCAGTAGGCAAACCCGGCGGGCGATAGTCATGACCAATCTCAAGGCTCGCCTCCCAGATCGTCGAGCTTCACTTGTACGACCGGGCGGTAGGAATTGCCGGCGGGGAATTTTTCCAGGGCAAGCTTGTAAGCGCGCCGCGCATCGTCGCGCTTGCCTTGGGCTAAGAGCACATCGCCTCGCGCATCGGCGAAAAGGGCCTCGAAACTCTCCGGATGCTTCTCGTTCAATTGAGCGAGCGCCGCGCCGTAATTTTTCTCATCGAGCAACACACCTGCCCAGCGCAGTCGCGCGGTGGCACGCAACTCCTCGTCATCGGAGTTGTCCACCACCCACTTCAACTGCGCCCCCGCGCTCTTGAGATCGCCCGCCTCAAAGCTCGCCTTGGCTGCCGCCAGGGCCGCCATGGAGGCATAACCGGTGGAAGCAAAGTTCTCGGAAATCTGCCCCGCAATCTCGCGCACCTTCCTGGAGTCGTTGTCACGCACCGCTTTTTCAAGCTGGGCATAGACCTCCGAGGCTTTGAGCGCCTGGGTGTTGCGCCAATAACGATAACCCTGGATGCCGGCTATGCCTAGGGCGACGAGTACCACCACACCCGCCACGAAATTACCCTGGCGCTTCCACCACGCCTTTAGGGCGTCTAGCTTTTCTTGCTCTTCAAGATCGTACACTGCCATTTCGATTCCTTAGGTTTTCATTTCTTCTTTGGCGAGAAAGGCGACGGCCTCGTTTACCGCTAGCGATTGTTGCTCGCGCTCTTCCCTGAGGGCCTTCACGCTCACCCGTTGTTGCGCGGCTTCGTCATCCCCAATGATGAGGGCGTAGCGCGCGCCGCTGCTGTGCGCGCGCTTCATCTGCGACTTGAAGCTACCGCCCCCGCAGTGAAGCACCGTAGGGACGCCATTGTCGCGTAGTTTCTCGGCGAGCGTCCAAGCTTGCGCTTCAGTCTGAAGGCCCGCGTGCACCAGGTAGACGGCCGGCGCCCACGGCGAGGGTGCCCGACCGGAGTCCTCCACCAGCGCCAATAGACGTTCCACACCCATGGCGAATCCGCAGGCCGGGGTTTCCTTGCCCCCGATCTGAGTGACCAATCCGTCATAGCGTCCGCCCGCGCAGACAGAGGATTGCGCCCCCAGCCGGTCCGTCACCCATTCGTAGACGGCGTCATTGTAGTAATCCAGGCCTCGTACCAAGCGTGGATTGACGTCATAGGAGATCCCCGCCGCTGCGAGTAAGCCTTGTAGCCGCTCGAAGGCCAGCAAGGAGGCTTCGTCCAGGTCATCGAACAAGCGCGGTGCCTCGCGAATAATGGGCTCCATCGCCGGGTTCTTGCTGTCCAGCACGCGCAACGGATTGCGATGCAAGCGGCGGCGCGAATCCTCGTCCATGGCGCTTTCATGTCCTTGCAGAAATTGCGTCAACCTGGCGCGGTATCGCGCGCGCGCTGGAGCGCTACCCAGGGTATTGATCTGCAAACGCAGGCCTTCGATCCCTAAGCGCGTCCACAAGCGTGCGGCCATCACCAAGTGTTCGGCATCCACATCGGGACCCGTTAGACCCACGGCTTCCACGCCCACCTGGTGAAACTGGCGATAGCGTCCCTTTTGCGGACGCTCATGGCGAAACATGGGCCCCGCGTAATATAAACGCTGAGCACCCGTGTGAAGGAGGTTGTGTTGAACCACCGCCCGCATGCAGGAGGCGGTCCCCTCGGGACGCAGAGTCAGATCTTCGCCGTTCAACTGATCGACGAAGCTATACATCTCCTTCTCGACGATATCGGTGAGCTCACCAATGGACCGGACGAAAAGCTCCGTTTTCTCCAGGATAGGCATGCGAATTTGCCGGTAGCCATAACCTCGCAGCCAGTCTCGCACCGTGTCCTCGAAAAACTCCCAAAGCGATGCCTCCCCGGGGAGCACATCGCTCATGCCCCGAATGGCTTGAATGGTTTGATTCATCTTGCTAACAGGAAAACGTCACGGAAACCATCAAAATGAATGAGACGGCGGCGCTACGCTCGCACACGCATCAAACGGCGGTGTGCTCCGCCTGGCGGGCACGCTTGCTGTAGCGGCGCTCGATATAGTGGCTCACCAGCACTTGAAACTCTTCGGCGATGCGATCGCCTTTTAGGGTCACCGTTTTTTTTCCATCCTCGTAAACGGGCGCCACCGGCTGCTCGCCCGAGCCCGGCAAACTGATGCCGATATCGGCTTGCTTGCTCTCACCCGGGCCGTTCACCACGCATCCCATGACCGCTACGCGAAGGTCCTCGACCCCGTGATATTTCGATCGCCAAACGGGCATCTGTGCCCGCAGCCAGACCTGAATACGGTCAGCGAGTTCCTGAAAGTAGCTACTGGTGGTTCTGCCGCAGCCCGGACAAGCGGTTACCAGAGGTGTGAAGGAGCGAATCCCCATGGTTTGCAGGATCTCCTGCGCCACCACCACCTCCTTGGTCCGGTCGCCACCGGGCTCGGGCGTCAAGGACACACGAATGGTGTCCCCGATGCCCTCTTGCAGCAGCACAGCCAGCGCCGCCGTGGAGGCCACGATACCCTTGGACCCCATGCCGGCCTCGGTCAAGCCAAGATGCAAGGCGTAATCGCAACGCCGCGACAGTTCGCGATAGACCTTGATGAGATCTTGCACGTCGCTCACTTTGCAAGAGATGACGATCCGGTCTCTCGCAAGCCCTAGTTGCTGTGCTCGCTGGGCGCTGCCGATAGCGGACACCACTAGGGCTTCTCGCATGACCGCTTTGGCATCTAGCGGCTGGGCGGCCCGCGCATTCTCGTCCATCAAACGAGCAAGAAGCTCTTGATCCAGGCTGCCCCAATTCACACCGATTCGCACCGGCTTGTCGTAGCGGCAGGCTAAACCCACCAGGATGGAGAAATGCTCGTCGTGTTTCGAGCCTCGCCCCACGTTGCCGGGGTTGATGCGGTACTTGTCCAGCAGTTGAGCGCAAGCGGGATAAGCGGCGAGAAGCTTATGCCCGTTGAAATGAAAGTCTCCCACCAGAGGAACCTGCACCTTCATGGCCGCCAAGCGCTTGTGGATGTTCTCCACCTGGCTCGCCGCCTCCGGCGAATTGACGGTGATCCGCACCAGTTCCGACCCCGCCTTCGCCAAGGCGGCAACCTGTACCGCCGTGGCCGCGGCGTCCGCCGTATCCGTATTGGTCATGGATTGCACGACGATGGGCGCCATCGCGCCTATGATCACGGGTCCCACTGCGACTTGCTGGGTGCTTCTGCGAGCAATCATGGTTGCAAGATACGGCTATGGATGCTCAAGAGTACTACTTGAGCGTGAACTTGGCCGCTCCGTTGTTTCCTCGTGAAATCAGATCGACCTCGCGTCCGCGATAGACCAGCTTCACAGCGTGCACATTGCCTAGAGACAAGCTGAAAGGCGGAATTCCGCGCACGGCCCTCTCAGTACCGGCGGCCTGCAATTTTGATAACAAGACCACATCATTGGCATCCTTTATCTCCACTTGCACGGACTGAGTAAAGGTAAAGCGTAGCGTGCGCGG
>JBKKAO010000041.1:0-10362 GCA_046714645.1 Burkholderiales bacterium
TGGAAATTCCTGGACGCGGATGATTACCACTCGCCCGAGAACATCGCGAAGATGCGCCAGGGCGCGCCCCTGCAAGACGAGGACCGCTGGCCCTGGCTGGACCACTTGAACGGCTTGCTCAAGGAAGCGTCCACCCAGGGCGAGAGTTGCGTGCTGGCCTGCTCCGCCTTGAAACAGCGCTACAGGGCTAATGCTTGTCCGCTTTGACCTGCTTTTTTGGCGGGGATTCGTCCTCTTCCTCCGTCTCCTCCTCGTCCTCATCGGACGCGCCCCGCTCCTCGGTGAGCGTGGGGGAAACCACAGCGATGTTTCCCGCCGCCATATAGTCGTGCATCTCCTTCCATCCGGCATAGACCGGGGCGCGGGCCTGGTTGGAATAGAGGGTGAAGCAGTCCTCCAGGGCCCGCCCTGAGTGGCGGCAGGAAGCGCCCACCGCTTTGGCGTCGGCTTCCGCCTGTTCGGCTTGCTTGGCGGGGTTGGGCAGGCCCAGGGCGTCACAACCGGCCACTAGCACGGCGAGGAATAGGCAGCTAACAAAGGTCACACGGGAGCTCGGCATGCCCGTGTTATCGGAGCGCGGATGAATGGCTTGAGTCTAGGGTCTGTTGACCCAGAAACCTACTACTTGAACCGCGCCGAGATCGCGCTCGATTCCCGCACCAGCATCGCCGAGTCCGACGTCACCGCGATCATTTGCGCACCGAGTTGTATCCACCTCTTCGCGCCCGCCTCCTCGAAGTACAAAATTCCGGGTGCCTTGCCGGCTTTCTTAGTTCGGACGATGACATCCTCGATGGCCGCTTGAATCTCCGGGTGGCCTGGATTGCCCAACTGGCCCAGATCGCAGGCGAAGTCTTGCGGTCCCACAAACAAGCCGTCGATGCCCTCCACCGCAGCGATCCTCTCGATGTTCTCCCAGCCTTGCCGGGTCTCGATTTGCACCATTACGCAGATCTCCTCCTGGGCGCGCGCCAAATAGTCCTTCACACGCCCAAACCGGCTGGATCGCGAACCCGTCGACACGCCGCGCACCCCTTGAGGAGGATAGCGAACGGCGGCCACCGCCCGCCTGGCCTCCTCCTCGTTCTGCACGTAAGGAATGAGCAGGCTTTGCACGCCCGCATCGAGCAGCCGTTTGATGGTCACGGTGTCATTCCACGGGCAGCGCACGACGGGGCTCACCGCATAGGCGGACACGGCCAGCAGTTGTTGATGAACTTGCGGAAGATCGTTTGGCGCGTGCTCCATGTCGATCAACACCCAATCGAAACCCGCCGCGCCGCAAATCTCCGCGGCGATGACGTTTCCGAGGCTGAGCCAGCAGCCAATCTGCACCTTACCCGCGAGCAGATCGCGTTTGAGTCGATTGATCGGCAAGTCCATTGAAGTCTCCATCGGATTAAGGCGGGGAAGGCCGCGAAAGATACACGGCCTTTCCCTTCGAGAGAAGGGGCTTCACCCTAGGACATAGACATCGAACCTGAAGATACTTGATCCATACGAGACTGGATAGAGATCTTCAAGTGGCGCCAAGAATCCGCTTGGCTTCGTCGATACCGGGCACTGCCGCCTTGGACTCAAGGACTTTCTGGAGGAGTGGCTTCGCCGCAACCGTGTCACCGTTCTTGTGGAGCGCCATGCCCAGATGAAAGTTCAGAAGAACCGATTCCGGCGCCTTGGCGTTCGCGCGGCGAAGCACTTCCACTGCCTTATCGAACGTGCCCAAGCGATAGTGCGCCCAACCTAGGCTATCGAGATAGGCAGGATTGGCCGAGGTCTCGAAGCGGGCGGCTAGCTTATGAGCACGCTGATAGCTCGCCGCGTCCGTGTTCTCATCCAAAAGCAAGCTTGCGAGATTGTTGGCAGCGAGATCGTTCTCCACATCCACTTCGATCATGCGTTCGTAAACTTGCATCGCATCCTTGGTTCTACCCGCCTGGCGATGCAACTCCGCCAATTGCGCCATCAATGCAGCGTTGTCCGGAAGAATCTTCAGGCCGTCGTGGATGGCTCGCGCCGCGGCCTCGCCTTGCCGTTGCCGGGCAAGGAACTTCGCCAGCTCTATGTGAGATCCCACAACATTTGGGTTCTTTTCTATAGCGGTGCGAAAAGCAGTCTCGGCTAGCGCATATTCCTTGGCGGCGGCGCGAGCGTGCCCCATGAGCGCCCAAGCCAGAAAGTTGGCCGGTGACTCGTTTACAACGCGCTCGACGCGTTGTACGCCGGCTTGCAGATTGCCTCTGGCCACATGCACATTAACCAAACCGGTCAATGGCTCGATGGCCTGAGGCACGATGGCCAGTGCGGCTTCGAAGGCCGCCTCGGCTTCGTTGTACTGGCGGTTCGCCAAATAGAATGAGCCGAGCCGGTGATGCACCGTGGCATCTTTTGGATAGGCTTGCTTGAGATCGAGGAGAGTTCGCTCGGCCTTGTCCTTGTTGCCCTTGCGCATTTCGAGGGCGGCCCGCGCGACCAGCGCAGCGGGGTTCTTCGGCTCTTTTTCCAAAACGCCCGCAAGGTCTGACGCAGCACCGGATAGATCGTGGGTCGCTGTCTTAATCTCCGCCAGCATGATGCGCAAGGACGAAGAGCCGGGGTAGCGTCCGAGCGTTTGCGCGAGAGTGTCCTTAGCCAGCGCTGCCTCGTCGTTGGCGAGGTGGGCTTTCGCCAGTTCCGTCACCACTTCCATGGAGTCGGGTTGGTCCTTGAGCACGGTACGGAAATCCGCGATGGCGTTCACCGCGTCGGCCTTCACCAGTGACATCCGGCCGCGCAACATCAGCGCGCGGTTATCGCGCGGATTATTTTTCAGTACCTCGGCGGCCAAGCTCGCCGCTTCGCGGCTATTGCCTTGCGACCAGCGCAGATCCGCCAACTCGGCGCGCGCCCGCAGTCCGCTGGGGCCAAGCTTGTCGAGACCGATGATTTCCTGGTAGACCGCATCGAGTTTTTCCGCGGGACCTCTGGACCGGTACAGGCCCGCCAGCGAAAAGCGCAGGGCATAAGCCCGCGGTCGCTGGGCAATTGCATCCTTTAATGAGGTCTCGGCGCTTGCGGTGTCGCGTCTAGCCGCCAAAAAGTCCGCCATGAAGATATAGCGCTGATCGTCTTGCGGATCTGCAAGGATGGCCGCTTTCAGAGTAGCTTCCGCCCAATCCAGTTGCCCGCGCTCCGCATATAACCGGGCCAGCCCCACTCGATGCTCGATCTTCTTCGGATCCAGATCGATCACTTCCTTATAGCGCGTAGCGGCCTCGTCGAACTGCTCGTCAGCCAGCAGAAGCGTAATCAGGATGAGACGCAGATCCACCGCCTTGGGCGCCGCGGCGACCCCCTCGGACAGGATTTGCCGCGCGCGCGCCCGATCTCCTTGAGAGGTCACCAGCGCCGCCAGCAATGAGCGCGCGTCGATGTGCGCGGGGTGGCTCGCCACCACCTGCTGCGCGATCGCGATCGCCCCGGGTACATCCCCCTCACGCGCCTGAATGGAGGCCTTCAAGATCAGCCCATCGGGGTTCGTTGCATTCGCGCCCAAAATGGCGTCCGCTTGCTGCTTGGCATTATTCACGTCGCCTGAAAATAGATAGAAGGTTCCCAGCTTTGCCCTGGCGCCCGCGTTCGCGGGGCCGAGTTCCACGGCCTTCAAGTAGTATCCGAATGCCTTCTGCAAATTCTTTTGGCGCTCTTCGATCTGGCCGAAGAGATAGTAGGGTTCGGCCGCCTTGGGGTCTATTTGCAATACGTTCTTGAGCTCGACTTGCGCCTTCTCGTATAGACCTTGATCGTAGAAGTCCCGGCCCTTGCTCAAGTGCTCCGATAGGCGCTTTTCCTTTCCACCGCAAGCGCTCAACACAACCAAGCACATCATCGCGATACACCAAGCCAATCGTAATGACATCGAATCCGCTCCTGTTTAGCTACGCCGTCTGAGGAAGCTCGTGCTCCACTCGAGTAAGAAATGATTCATAGGCCAATCGAATGCCTGAGCAACCGCCGCCTGGTTCGTCAGATCGAGTTGTTGCCGCTCGCGAACGATGAGACGGGTGAATCCCCCCTTGCGCAAACGCCGCACGATCGCCGATCCCGCCAACCCTGCATGCCCCGCCACAAAAATTCGGTCACTCGGTTTCATTCCACTCTCCTCCATTGGGCGTCTTTCATGGTCTCTACTCATTAAAGGCGTAGACAGGAAAACCATTCTCCCTGACCAACGCGTCGCGTTGGGCGGAAGACAGATCTTCCTTCACCATCTCCTTGACCAGTTCCTGGAAACTGATTCGCGGTGTCCATCCCAGTTTCTCGCGCGCCTTGGTGGGATCTCCCAGCAACGTTTCCACTTCCGCAGGCCGGAAGTAGCGAGGGTCCACCTTGACGATGCAACACCCGCCGGCATCGAATCCCTCCTCGCTCAGCCCGTCCCCTTTCCAGAGTATGGGCATCTCCAGTTCCTCCGCGGCGGCGGAGACAAACTCGCGTACGCTATGTTGCTCACCGGTTGCCACGACATAGTCTTCGGGCTGCTCTTGTTGCAAGATGCGCCACATGGCTTCTACGAAGTCTCGTGCATGCCCCCAATCTCGCTTGGAATTGAGGTTGCCTAGATACAGACAGCTCTGCAGACCAAGCTTAATGCGAGCGAGGGCACGCGTGATCTTACGCGTCACGAAGGTCTCACCACGCACGGGCGACTCGTGGTTGAACAAGATGCCGTTGCAGGCGTACATCCCATAGGCTTCCCGGTAGTTCACCGTAATCCAATAGGCGTAAAGCTTGGCGGCGGCGTAGGGTGAGCGCGGATAGAACGGCGTAGTTTCTCTCTGAGGAGTCTCTTGCACGCTTCCGTAGAGTTCCGAAGTGGACGCCTGATAGAAACGCGTCTTCCTCTCCAAGCCAAGAATACGAATGGCCTCCAACACGCGCAGGGCGCCCAGAGCATCCGAGTTCGCCGTGTACTCCGGTTCCTCGAAGGACACCGCCACATGGCTCTGCGCAGCCAGGTTGTAGATCTCATCGGGTTGTACCTGCTGGATCACGCGCGTAAGACTCATGGAGTCCGTCATGTCGCCATAGTGTAGAACAAACTTGCGTTCATCGACGTGAGGGTCTTGGTATAAATGATCGATGCGGTCCGTGTTGAACAACGAAGTTCGCCTTTTGATGCCATGCACCACATAGCCCTTTCCAAGAAGGAGTTCGGCAAGGTAGGCGCCATCTTGTCCGGTAACACCGGTAATGAGCGCGGTCTTGCCTGCGGGAATATCTTCTCGGCGCATATGGATTCCTAGGTTGACTTGATCACAACAGAGCACGGCCCGCGAGCATCACCCCGGCGCAGCACGCGCCGGCGCCCACGAGCCGGGTTCCCACACTTTTTTCCTTACTGGCGACCAACTCGTAGCTGTAGAACAAGACCACTAGCTGAACAATGACCGCGCCCAGATCGAAACCCTTGAAATGACGTTGCGCTAGAACGCCTGTTACCACCACTAGGAGAACCATCAGGTAGTCCAGAGGTGTGGTACGAAACTCCTGGTCGGCCGATAGCCGGATGGCAAGTCCCACCGCGACCGCCAACGCGATAAGTATGGGATGGAACAAGGACTCGAAGAGCCCGCCTTGGCGTTCCATCGTGTAGACCAGCAATGCCGCGGCGCTGAAGACACCTAGGCGCAACAACATCGAGGCGCCGCCATTGCGCCAAGATAGACACAGTCCCGCGACGGTAATGGCCGCGACCACCGCGCCGGCCATGCCGATGTCACCGCTCACTTGCCGTGCCATCACTCCGCCCAATAGGAAGTACAGTGGAAGAATCAACCATACGAAAGCGAACGGCAGCCGGCCCCAGTTTCCGCCGAAGGCTGCGGATACGCCACGGACTGTCCGCACCACACGCCAGCCCTTGCGCTCCGCTATGCTCAACGAAGAGAACACCAATGCACAAACCGCGGTATAGGTGGTGAGCACCAAGACATCGGACTCATAGCGCAGTGCGATGGCGCCGATAACCAGAACCGCTTGCACCGCGTAGATGATGAGCACCGCCTGAGGATGCAAGTAACCCAGCTCCAGCAAACGATGATGAATGTGATTCTTAGTGGCCCGAAACCAGTTCATGCCACCATGAATGCGCTGCGCGAACACCGCCAGAATATCTACGATGGGTAGTCCAAGAATCAAAACCGGAAGTGCCATGCTCAATTCTGGACTCACCTCCTGGGTAAGGGACACGGCCAGCACCCCGAGGGAATACCCTAGGAATTGGCTACCGGCGTCCCCCATGAAAACCCGCGCCGGGTGCGCGTTGTAGCGCAAGAATCCGAACAGCCCGCCTATGACGGCGCCGGCTACGATGAGAAAATCCGTTCCCCCGCCGAGGTACCCTAGATAGGCCAAGCAACCCAGACTCAACAGCGATTCGCCACCCGCAAGTCCGTCCAATCCATCGGAGTGGTTAATGGCGTTGATCATTCCCACCAGTGCGATCACGGTGAAAGGGCGGCCAAACGCGGGATCGATCACCATCTCCATGAAAGGAAGATGTCTCACATAGAGATCGCCACCATAGACGATGGCCACGGTTGCCGCGAATTGGCCGATAAACTTGGTGTAGTGCCCAATCTCCCGGCTGTCGTCCCAGGTACCGAACACGAACAACACCAGGGATCCGAACAAATACCAAGGCATCCAATGGTGCATCGGCATCCACAACAATACGGACACCACCGCGCCCGCCACGATGCCAACACCCCCGACACGGGGCACAGGCTGCGCGTGCACCTTACGCGGATCGGGCATATCCACCATTCCGAGACGGGGCGCCAATTTGATCATCAGCGGTATCACGCTCATGCTGATGAGCAAAGCGGTAAGCAAGGCGAAGGGGAACGTCAAGGGGGCTTGCTCCAGGGAACCGTTATTCGGGAATGAACTGGCGTAGCCGGGGAAATGCGCTTTGGGTAAATGCGCGCAGTCGTTGGTCTGCCGCCTCTACGGCGTCTCCCTTGGCAACGGCGGTCACTAAGCGAATCATCGCGCCATCGCTACGTTGCCGTGTTATGAGATCCCAGAACAGATAGAGCTTCACCCAATATTCGCCCGCGACAATGCGGCCGCGTTGTTGGAACCAGTAGTAAACCAGTTGCGTAGTCTCGGCCTTTTGTATGACCGCACGGTTAATGATTAATGTCTGGTTGTTTACCTCGATGCCGGATAGCGGGTACCTTTCTAGACTCTTAATCTCCCATCCGTCGCCCGGAATGCAGTCCCGCGGAGAATGCGCCGAGTTTCCCTTGGACTGGGTGTCGTAATAGGAGACGAACAGATTCACTGGCTGGGCGCGGGCGCCGGCGTAGGTCGCCAATAGATAGTCGGTCAGCTGTAGTTGTTCGAGGTAGACGCGATCCAGAGATTCCGGGCGCCCCCGCCAATCCTCCAACACCATTGGAAACTCCAAGAGCGGGGTACGCTTGGGGATGACGTGATAGGTTTCCGGGATGGTTCGCGCGGCCAACGCGGTGAGTGCCAGGGCGGCGAGTGCAAGGAGGTAGGACTTCGCAATGGGACGGTAACGAATCCTGGCACCGGCTGGCGCTTGTGCCGGGAAATCCAAACTGAAAATATCGCGCAGCGGCTTTACGTTCTTGGACAACTTGGTGAGGAGCCAGATTTCCGCTAGCAAAAGTCCCATGCTGATCATGAAGATCACCCAGCCTTCGAAATCGTGCAGGACGCCTTCCGCCATCGCCCTGCCCCACCGATCAACGGTGATGCCGATCAGGCCGATTCGTAAACTGTTCATGAACACGCTAATGGGAATGGCGGATAGGAACACCACGGCCCGCTTCCAGAAGCTCTCTTTATAAAAGTAGGCGGCAATAAAACTCAAGGTCATCAAGGGAAACAGATAGCGCAGGCCATCGCAGGCCTCGACCACCTGAAGCTTCATGGAACCTAAATCGATCACATTGCCTTCGAGAAAGACGCTGACGCCGCACAAGCGTATGAAGCTCACCCCGAGTTGAGAGGACAGCAGTTGCAGGGCGCCTGAAAGCTCCCGGAGCAGATAGTTCGGCAACGGCACCATGAACAACAACATGATCAGCGGAACCGCGAGCAAACGCATGCCTTGAGAACCCACGTAAGACAAGACCAATCCCGCCAACACCGTCACAAATGCGTAATGCGCCAAGGTGTCCAGCGTACTCAGCCGTCCCAGGCCCCAAAGCACCAAGCCCACCGCGACGATGAGCACGCCCCACCAAGATCCCGTAAAGACGAGCCGTTCCAACTCACTCTTGCGTTGCCAAACCAGAAACACGCTGATGAAGGGGATAAGGTAACCGAAGCTGTACTCCGGTTGCGTCTCCCACAAATGCACCAGGCGCGCTAATGCGCCGCCGAAGATGAGGAACACCAGCAGCACTGTGGCCGACAGGCATCCCCATCCGCGCCAATCGAGACGGTGAACGGTAGTAGGAAAGGGGGCCGCGGCTGATTGCATTGGGGATCAGTGGATAGTGTGATCGCGCAGCGATGCATGGAAAAGTACCCATTCGAAGACGAAGGACGCCAAGCTTTAACGCAAAAGATTGCACTTTACGCAGCCGTTGTTGCCTCCCCGCTTGAAGTGACTAGTCCATAGGGACTAGGGTCTCGCCCTTCCCAGCCACCTTCACCAAGCCGCAATATTCCTCAGGCACCCTTGGCGGCTATTCGTTTGTCACCGAGTCCGCGCTTAGAACATGAAGATACTGCACGCCATTCAAAGCACGGATCCTAGCCGCGGCGGTCCTATGGAGGGCATCACGCAAATAGGTCTCGCTACCCGCGGCAAGCACGAACATCAAATCGTCACTTTGGATGCGCCCGATGCGCCCCACCTATCCTCCATAGCGCAGTCCCTCACGGCATTGGGACCGGGATCGGTACTGGGATACTCGCCGGCATTAGTGCCTTGGCTCAGGCAGAATCTGAGTCGCTTCGATCTGGTGGTGATACACGGACTGTGGCGCTACATCAGCTTCGGCACGTGGCGGGCGCTGCACGGGAGTGCCACCCCCTATCTGGTCATGCCGCACGGCATGCTCGACCCCTGGTTCAAACAGCGCTACCCTTTCAAGCACGCCAAAAAATGGATGTTCTGGCCCTGGACGGAATACCGGGTGTTACGCGATGCCAAAGCCGTCGTATTTACCTGCGACGAAGAGCGCCGGCTCGCGCGTGAATCTTTTTGGCTCTATCGTTGCAACGAACGTGTGGGAACGGTGGGAATCAGCGGTCCGAATGTCAATCTGGCTAAGGCTTACGAGCGCTTCTTCTCCGCCTTTCCGCCGCTTCGCGGCAAACGTATCTTGCTATTTCTCGGCCGCATTCACGAGAAGAAGGGATGCGATCTACTGATCCGGGCTTTCGCCGAAGTGGCCGCGCGAGACGCCAAGCTTCAGCTCGTCATGGTGGGACCTTGCCACGACGGGCTCGACGCCAAACTACGGGCCCTTGCCGCCCACTGCGGCGTCTCCCATCGCGTGACTTGGCCCGGCATGCTCACGCGGGAAATAAAGTGGGGGGCATTCGCCGCTGCCGAGGCCTTTGTCCTGCCCTCGCACCAGGAGAATTTCGGCATCGCCGTGGCAGAGGCGCTGTCTTGCTCGCTACCAGTGCTGATTTCCAACAAAGTGCAGATCTGGCGGGAAATAGAAGAAGACCAAGCCGGGCTCGTGGGGAATGACACCTTCGAGGGAACCAAGGATGTGTTATCCCGCTGGCTCGATCTCGACCCAGTTAAGCGCGCCGGCATGGCCTATCGCGCACGCCGTTGCTTCGAGACGCGCTTCGACTCTAAGCGATACGCCCAGGTGATGACCCAGATCTACGAAGAAGCCGTCGTGCCGGCCTAATCATGCACACTTCCCTAAGCCATGATCCTTATCTCAAGCCCAATACTACTGCGCGAAACCGCGCCGCGCGCCTGCTTTGGGGTTTGGTCTACGCGGTGCTTTTTCGGCCATCACCGCGCCCGTTATACGAATGGCGGGCCAACTTGTTGAGACTCTTCGGTGCAAAGTTGGGACGCAACACGCGCATCTATCCCAGCGCACGCATCTGGGCTCCTTGGAACCTAGAATGCGAAGAGCTCGCCGCCATCGGAGAACAAGCCGTCATCTACAACCCCGCGAAGATTCGCCTAGGCTCCCATTAGCATCGTCTCCGAGCAAGCTTACCTATGCGGAGCCACTCACGACTACCGAGATCCCGCCTTTCCCATGATCTGGGCGCCTATCGTGGTGGAGCGCTACGCATGGATCTGCGCGCGAGCTTGTGTGCAAATGGGCGTCACCGTAGGCGAAGGGGCCATCCTGG
>JBKKAO010000042.1:0-3810 GCA_046714645.1 Burkholderiales bacterium
TCACGTTTAACTATCCTTTAGAGGCACCCGCATAGCTTCTATAGACCGCAAAGTCCCGCTCATCTAGGGTTACTACCTTATCGAGTCGTTTTTGCTGAGCAAAAGCGTTGGAAAAACTCGATGGCCCGCTGGTGGTGAGCATCCGCACGGTTGATCAGCGCCACCACTGGGCCGGTATCAAGCAGCGCGCTTGCCACGCCAATGCTCAGCCATGATGCGCTTTACATCACGGCTTTGTCTTCCCGGCGAACCCGCCGGTGGAATTAAATCCGCGGCAAGGCTGCAGAGATTGGGACGCTTGCCACGCATGTTTGCCTTCAGATGCTTAGCCAACGCTTCTCGCATGACTTCCGAGCGCGAGCTACCGGTTCGCTCACAATATTCATTCAGAAGGGCTTCCAACTCACCGGTGAGGCGAGCATTTAGAGCCATTTGTATCCTCCGTGACAGATAGAATAATTTGCGGTATCACATCCAGCAAGCACAGGCTCTCCCACCATGAATCAGTCCACTCGCCCGCAAACCCAGGCTCGCTGAGGTTGGGGGGATCCTCAAACGCGATCTGCTGCTTGGCGAGCACGGCATAGAGTTGTCCCAGCCCAATATTATCCAGCCACGCGACGATGCCGCTGTGCGGCGTGCCGTTCCTCAGGGAGTCTTCTGGCATCCTCCTGACCGGGATGCCCTAGAATAGCTTATTCGTGGAGTTTGCCATCATGGCCATGTCCTTCCTCGTAGAAGCACCTCCCCTCAGCACCGACCCGGATGGCGTGGTGCGAGTGACCGGTACACGCGTCCCACTGGATACGGTCATTTGCAGCTTTCATCGCCGGGGCCACGGCGGAGGAAATTTCGCAACAGTTTCCATCGCTTGGTTTGGCCGACGTCTATCAGGTCATCGCGTACTATATGCGTCGCCCGTCGGAGGTCGAGGAATACTTGCGAAGCAGGAGGGCGCGGTATGAGGCCGTGCGGGCAAGCAATGAGCTGCGCTTCGATCCCGTTGGTGTGCGTGCCCGCCTTCTCGCTCGTCGGGGCAAGGGGAATCCGTAGCAGTGCTCGCCCTCGACTTCGGACGAGAACTTCAATAACGACATCGTCCGCGCCCTGCTGCGGCGACGAAACGACCTCGACATCGTTCGAGTCCAGGATGCGGGGTTGACCGGTGCTGACGATCGCCGTGTGCTCGAGTGGGCGGCATCGGAAGGTCGCGTCCTGCTGGCGCACGACGTAAGTACCATCACCCGTTTCGCGTATGAGCGCATCGAGCACAGTCTTGCGATGCCCGGGGTATCCGAGCTCGCGTACGACATCCAAGTCGGCATCGCGGTAGAGGAAATCGCGCTGCTCGCGCAATACAGCCCTGAGGGCGAATGGGAAGGGCAGGTGCGCTACCTTCCCCTTCGATAGCCGGACAGCTTCGATCCTCGGCGGCTCACCTGGCATGTGCCGCTAGGCGATCTCGTTCAAGGGCGCCTTCGCTTCTTTGAGATCCTTCGTGTCGAAGCCTTCGGCAAACCAGTCATTCATGTCGCAGAACAGCACGGTAAGTTGGCGGCGCTCGCCTTCTTCGCTCATTGCGCGTGATGAACCCTCCTCGGACCCAGCACTGGTAATGACGGGATGTCCGAGGTTGCGAAAAGTCTTCAGTAAACGCTTTCGATCACCTAGCGGAATGCCTAGATCCTTGAGATCCGCATTCGCTAAGTTCAGTGAGAACGTCTAGACCAATAGCGTGCTGTTCAAGCAGTCCGGCGTATTTCTTGAGGCCGGCTTGTTAGAGCCACGCGATGAGAGGGTTCACGACATTCGCTCGAATGGTATTAGCCGGGGTCGCGGACCCGCACTCGCCCAGGTTCCGCCACGATAAGCGCGCCGCGTTCCAGTTCGGATGCATAACGAGTTAGCACTTGACTGCAAACTTCCCCTTGCGTTCTGGCGGGTATCCCGACGAGACGAATAATCCCGCAATGCCGCAGACCCCGCCGAATGGCGAGTTCACCGAAGTCCTTGTCAAGCGTGACAAGAATGCGGTTCTCCTTCGACGCTATCGCAATAATGGCCTCGTCACCAGGATCGAATGGCCACGCGCCAGCCCAGGTAACGTCGTGACCTTCTCCCCGCAGCGCGTCGGCCGCCTTTCCCCATACACAGGCGTCCAACAAGACTTTCACGCGGACGCGCTAACAAATAAAGGTTCGACCCTTTCCTGCGCAACAATCCTGCGCGCGTAAATCAAGCAAGCAAGAATGTCTTCGCGCTCAAGCCAAGGATAGCCTTCGAGAATCGTCTCCGGGGAGTCTTCTACGGAAAGCATGCCTAGCACGTGCTCCACCGCGAGCCGTTTCCCGCGAATGATGGGTTTGCCGCCGAAAATCTCTGGGTTAACCGTAATTCGCTGAAGCAATTCATCCTCTTTCATGGCTGACTCCAAATGTCGGTACTTGATCCGTCTCTATATTATCGCCGCGTAACGATTCGGTCACTCAAGTTCCTTTAGCAGGGCTTCTGCGTCCTTCAAGCCCTTGGTGTCGAAGCCTTCGGTGAACCAGTCGTAGACCGGCCGCAACAGATCGCGTGCTTCTTTACGCTTGCCCTGCGATTGCCACAGGCGGGCGAGGCTGGTCGAAGTGCGCAGCTCCCAGGACTTCGCCTGCTGCTGGCGCGCCCAGTCCAGCGAGGCGAGATAGTTCCGTTCGGTGGATACGCTCCTCCCAGCCGGGGCGTTCGACTTGCGCGATCTGCTCATCGATCAGGTGCAGGGCATTGTCCAAGTCACCGGTGAGCGCCATGCCCTCGGCAAGAACCGCTTTGCGGTAGGGATGGGCATTGCCGCCGGCTGCATCCCAAACCGTCAGGCCAGCCTTGAGCACGGCAACTCCTTCGGCGGCTCTGCATTCACGGATGAGCGCGACGCCATTCTGCACTGGCGCGAGACACGCCCAGAGGACAGGTAGACGGTGCTCTCGTCCCAACCGTTCAGCTTCCTCGGCGCGCTTGCGCACCTCCTCGGGCTCACAGCGGTGATCGAACACTTCCGACCCATACGCCAGCGCCCAGCCGAGGTCGAACGGGTGAGCGCGGCGGCGTGCGTGCGCGTCTTTTTCCTCGCCCAGCCGCACCGGCCGGTCCGGGTAGCCCAGCATCCAGGTGGCGATCGAGGAGAAGACGCCGACCACCGTCTTGGGATCGTGGTTGAGGACATCCACCAGATGGCGATGCTTCTCGTCGTCGTAGAGTTCCAGCACCTTGTCGGCATGCTTCAGAGCCTCGAGGAGTTAGCCCATCCAGAAGTAGCTCATGAAGGCAGTCGTGTGTCCCGTGATCAGCAGGTCGGGATCGCCGGTCGCCTTTGCCGCGTCGAGCATCTCCTCCGCCCACGGCAGGGTCTCGGCCAGGCGCCCTTGCGTCAGGACGTTGAGCATCAGTCCCCAGAGGATGGGCAGCAGTGCGTCGGTGCGCTTGAGCGACTTCGCCAAGGCAAGCGCCGGGTGAAACTGATCCAGACTTCATGGGCCGGCCAGCCTTTCAGCCCCATCCACGCTGTTCCAAGAAGGGCGCGCACCCCCAGTTCGCTGGCATCTCGCTCGGATGCATGGGGCAAGGTGGCGACCAGTGTGAGCCCCTGGTTAAGATGGGAGATGGCCTCGGTAAGGGCCATGCGCTTCAACGCCAACTCGCCAGCACTCTGCCAGAGCGGAATGGCCGCCTCAGCCAAGCCTGCGGCGGTGAGGTGATGCGCCAGCACTTCGGGCTTGGTGTCCTTGATGCTCGGGAAGCGCTCCTCGATCACCCGTGCGATCTTGCCGT
>JBKKAO010000043.1:0-3542 GCA_046714645.1 Burkholderiales bacterium
CGCGCAGGCGCACGAAGAGCACGACGCGCACGTCCTTGTTCCAATCCTGCCCGATCACCAGGCTTTCCATCACTTCGGGTAGTTGTTCCACCTGGCGATAGATCTCGGCGGTGCCGATGCGCACGCCACCGGGGTTGAGCACGGCGTCCGAGCGGCCGTAGATTATGGTGGTGCCGCGCTCGGTGAGTTCGATGTAATCGCCGTGGTGCCAGATGTTCGGATAGCGCGCAAAGTAGGCGTCGTGATATTTCTTACCGTCTGGATCATTCCAGAATCCCACGGGCATGCAGGGGAAGGGTGCGGTGCAAACCAACTCGCCTTTTTCTCCCACCACGGGTTGGCCCTCATCGTTGAAGACCTGCACCTTCAATCCGAAGCCGCGCGCTTGAATTTCGCCGCGGTAGACCGGCAATAGGGGGCTGCCCAATACGAAGCACGACACGATGTCGGTGCCCCCTGAAATAGAGGAGAGCAGCATGTCTTTCTTGATGTCCGTGTAAACGTATTCGAAGCTCTCCGCCACTAGCGGAGAGCCGGTGGAAGCCATGGTCTTCAATGCCTTCAGCCGGTGGGTGGCCATGGGCTTCTGCCCCACCTTCTTTATGGCGTCGATGTACTTGGCCGAGGTGCCGAAGATGGTCATGGCCTCGGCGTCGGCGAACTCGAAATGAATCGCCGGGTTGGGCGCCAGGGGCGAGCCGTCGAACAGCAGCAGGGTCGCACCCGATGCGAGGCCGGAAACCAGCCAGTTCCACATCATCCAGCCGCAGGTGGTGAAATAGAACAGCCGGTCATCGCGCTTTAGATCGGTATGGAGCTGGTGTTCCTTCATGTGCTGGAGCAAGGTTCCGCCGGCGCCGTGCACGATGCACTTGGGCACCCCCGTGGTACCCGAGGAGTACAGAATCAGCAAGGGGTGATCGAAGGGCAGGCGCGCGAACTCGATTTCTTGTGCTGAGAATTGGCCGGTGAATTCCCCATACATTTGCGCCTTGGGCAATCCGCCGATGCCGGGTTTGGCCTTCACGTAGGGCACCACCACGACGCGTTCCAAGGTGGGCAGTCCCTTAACGATTTCCCGCACGCGATCCATGACATCGATGGGTTTGCCCGCATACCAATATCCTTCGGCGCAGATCAGTACCTTGGGTTCGATCTGTCCCAGGCGGTCGAGCACGCCTTGCACGCCAAAATCCTGCGAACACGAAGACCAAATGGCACCGATGCTGGTGGCTGCCAGCAAGGCGATGACGGTCTCCGGCATGTTAGGCATGAAGCCCGCAACCCGGTCGCCGGGTCCGATGCCCATGGCCTTGAGCGCCTGCGCGAGTTTCGAGACTTCGTCGTAAATTTCGCCGAAGGTGAGAAGACGGCGGAACTTGTGCTCGCCCCAAAAAATCATTCCCACTTGATCGTCGCGCCGGCGCAGCAGGTTTTCCGCGTAATTCAATCGCGCTTGTGGAAACCATTTGGCCCCAGGCATGCGGTCACCATCGACAAGATAGGGTTCCGCCCCCATCTCGCCTACCACTTCGCAGAACATCCAAACGGATTGCCAGAACTTCTCCGGCTCGCGGATAGACCAGTCGTAGAGGCTGTGGTGATCGTGGGCCCTAGCTTGCCACCTGTCGTTGACGAAGGCGATGAAAGGGGTGAGATTAGCTAGGGAAATACGCTCTGCTGAGGGCTCCCAAAGCTTGACGGCGGGGTCGCTCATTTCACTACTCTTTAGCGAAGCTGGGGGAAAAGTATAACGTCTCGAATACTGGCACTGTCAGTGAGCAGCATCACCAAGCGGTCGATGCCGATGCCTTCACCCGCGGTAGGCGGGAGGCCGTATTCCAGGGCGCGGATGTAGTCCGCGTCATAGTGCATGGCTTCGTGGTCGCCGGCGTCTTTCTGGCGAACTTGCTCTTGAAAGCGCTCGGCCTGGTCCTCGGCGTCGTTAAGTTCGGAAAAACCGTTGGCGATCTCGCGCCCCACCATGAACAATTCGAAACGATCGGTGATCTCGGGATTGGCGTCGTTGCGCCGCGCCAGCGGCGAGACTTCCGCGGGGTAGTCGATGATAAACGTGGGCTCGAAGAGCTGGCTCTCCGTGGTTTCCTCGAAGAAGGTGAGCTGAAGGCCACCGATTCCATCGGTGGCGTTGTAGGGAATGCCGAGTTGTTTGAATTGACTAATCAACCAATCTCGATCGTGAAGTTCGGACTCAAGAATATCGGGATGGTATTTGCGGACGGCTTGAACGATGGTCAAGCGGCCGAAGGGTTTGGCCAGGTCCATCTCGCGGCCTTGGTAGGTCAGGCTCGTTGTCCCGAGCACGTGTGTGGCGACGTCGCGAAACATCTCCTGCGTGAGGTCCATGAGGTAATGATAGTCGCGGTACGCTTCGTAGAACTCCAACATGGTGAACTCGGGATTGTGCCGGGTGGAAATACCTTCGTTGCGGAAGTTTCGATTGATCTCGAACACCTTCTCGAAGCCGCCTACCACCAAGCGCTTGAGATAAAGCTCCGGCGCCACGCGCAGATAGAGTTCCATGTCCAGCGCGTTGTGATGGGTGACGAAGGGCCGCGCCGTGGCGCCGCCGGGAATGCGGTGCATCATGGGCGTTTCCACTTCGAGATACCCGCGCCCCGCCAAGAATTCTCGAAGGGCTTGCACGGTCTTGGATCGAATGGTGAATACCTTGCGCGATTCTTCGTTGGTAATGAGGTCGAGATAACGCTGGCGGTACTTCTGCTCCTGGTCAGCCAGACCATGAAACTTCCCGGGGAGCGGGCGCAGCGACTTGGTGAGCAAACGGATCTTGCTGACCTTGATGGTCAACTCACCGGTGCGAGTTTTGAATAGCGTGCCTTCCGCGCCCAGGATGTCGCCTAAATCCCAGTGTTTGAAGGCCTCATGGATTTCGCTACCCACCGCTTCGTTGTTGAGATAGATCTGGATACGGCCAGACATGTCTTGCAGCGTCGCGAAGCTGGCCTTGCCCATGACGCGCTTCAACATCATTCGGCCGGCGACAGCGACCGCTGCCGCCGCAGGTTCCAATTCTTCATTGTTCTTCCAGCCGTGGGCTAGCTGAAGATCACCCGCAAGGTCTTTGCGTTGGAAATCGTTCGGGAAGGCGTTGCCCTGCTCCCGCAGGGCCGTGAGCTTGGCGCGGCGCTCTTCGATGATCTGGTTGGTATCCTCCGGCGGGGATTGGGTTTCTTCCGTCATGGTTATACGCCTTGCTTCAAACTGGCCGAGATGAAATCGTCGAGATCGCCGTCCAGCACGGCTTGGGTGTTGCCGGTCTCGACGTTGGTGCGCAAATCCTTGATGCGCGATTGGTCCAGCACATAGGACCGAATCTGGTGGCCCCAGGCGATGTCGGTCTTGCTGTCTTCGAGTTTTTGCTTGTCCGCGAGCTGTTTGCGCAGTTCCTGCTCGTAGAGCCGCGACTTCAGCATGGCCATGGCCTCGGCCTTGTTGCGATGCTGGGAGCGGTCGTTCTGGCACTTCACCCCGATGCCAGAGGTGACGTGGGTGATGCG
>JBKKAO010000044.1:0-3168 GCA_046714645.1 Burkholderiales bacterium
GGAGAAACCCATCCCCGGTACCAGCGATCGCACGGGCGCCGCCAGCGAACCGGCCAGTCCCGCCAGAATACCGCCCAAGGCAAATACACCGCCGTAGACCAGAGTGGTGTTGATCCCCAGCGCGGACACCATACTGGGGTTGACCGCCGCCGCACGTACGATCTTGCCGATACGCGTCCTCGCGGTGGCGAAGCCCAACCCGATGGCGATGATCAGGGTAATGCCGATCAAAAACAGATAGAACACGGGCACGATGCCACCGGCAATGATCAGCGGCGGGTGCTGAAAGGTGGGCGGCATCCCCATGGCCTTGAACTCCGGCCCCCAAACAATTTTCACCACGTCATCCAGAATCAAGATGAAGGCGTAGCACACCAGCAACTGCATGAGCACGTCTTCGCCGTAGACGCGGCTCATGAAAACGCGCTCGAAGATCAAGCCGAAGAGCCCCACGCCTAAGCCCGCGCCGATGACCGCCAGCGTGTAACTACCGGTCACGTTGTAGATCGTATAGGCGAAGTAGGCGCCTAGCATGTAGAGCGAGCCGTGCATGAAGTTGACGACCTTCAACACGCCGAAGATAAGAGAAAGGCCCGCCGCCACCAGGAACAGCAACATGCCGATGATGAGTCCGCCTGTGGTCTGCGTGATGACGCAGGAAGCGGAGGTAATACAATTAACGAGGGCCTGAGGGTCCACGAGGTAACCTAATGAAGGGGGCTACATTCAGAGGAGTAAGTGGCGCCTGCTCAACATAATTTCCCTCTCCTCGCGTGCGGTTAGAGGGCTAGGGTGCGGGGACGCGCTATCAATCTTCGCTGCAAATCAAGCGTACCCCATCTTCTTCTTCCACTCCGCCTCGTGCTGGAGGATGGTCTTCCAATCCACCGTGGTGATTTTCTCGACGTAGGGATCCTTCGGAATGGTGATGCCCCAGCCGATGGCGTAGCCGATGGTGGTTTGATCTTGCGCGCGCATGGTAATGCTGCCGTCGGACCCGAAGGGGGTTTTTAGCTTCATTCCGCGGATGGCAGCCGCGAGCTTGTCGGGGTTGGTGGAGTGGGTCTTCTTCAATGCCTGGATGATGAATTGAATGCCGACGGTGTTCTCCCAGGACCAGTTGGTTGGGTAATCCTTGTATTGCCTACGATAGGCTTCGGCCCATGTGCCATTCTCCGTGGTATCCGGGAAGTGCTTGATGTAGCGGGTGGAAGAATGAATGCCGGCCGGTAGATTCTTCACCGCCGTCATGGTGGTGTAATCGGCCATGTTCGGCGTAAACAGCGTGGTCTGCGTGAATAGGCTGTAGATAGAGGCTTGGTCCACGAAGGACACTAGGTCGCCGGCCCACAGCGCGGAGTACAGCGCTTGAGGTTTCAATTGCAGGATCTTGGTAAGGGACTCGGTGTAGTCAGGCTGGAATAGCTTGGGCCAGGCCTCGCCCACGATCTGCACGTCAGGACTGAACTTCTTCAGATACTCGACGAAGAGCGCGGTGTTGTCGCGTCCGTAAGCGTAATCGGGCGAACAACTCATCCAGGTTTTCAGGCCCTTGGCCTTGGAGACGTTGGCGGCGTAGGTGGCGCCGATGATGGCGTCGTGAATGCCTTGGCGCGCCACACGGAAGGCGTTCGGAACACGAATCTTGGGGTCCGCGGAGAGCGAGGATGTCTCGGAATTGGTGTGCACGCATAGCACTTTGAGTTCGCGCACGACCTCTTGCACGGCGAAGGCACCGCTGGAGGCCTCGCCATCGAGGATGATCTCGCAGCCCTCGCTATTGACCAACTGGCGGGTCACGTTCGCGGCTTCCTCGGGTTTTCCTTTGGAGTCGCGGACGACCATTTCGATCCTGCGTCCGTTCAAGCCACCGGCGGCGTTGAATTTTGCAACCTCCATTTCCACGGCGTTGTGGGAGGAAATTCCTAACTGTGCCACCCGGCCCGAAAGAATCGTGGGCATGCCGATGCGAATCGGCTTATCTTGGGCGCGCGAAATGAAGGGGAAACCAAGCCCGGCGCTTGCGGAAAGGGCGCTGGCCGCTTTGACGAACTGGCGGCGTGGGGTCTGCGAATTTTTCATGGGTGTCTCCTCGCTTTGGAACCTGTCCCGGTATTGGTGGGGATCAAGGGGCGCGAATTCTAACGCAAGCTAAAGCGAGGCCGGAGTCCGGGGCAACAAGCACCAGACGCGGGTGGGGCGGGGCGAATCAAGGGAGAACTCTCGACAAGACCTGGATGTTACGTTGACCGGCGTGCGTTGAATCGGCTATCTTGCAGGCCTTTTGAAACCATAACAGACCCATCATGCCTGATGAGATCCTTCCCGCGCCGGAAAGTTTTGAGAGCGCTCTGGCTGAGCTCGAAGCCACGGTGGCCCGCATGGAAGCCGGGCAGCTAGGCCTGCAAGAGTCCCTGGCGGCCTACAAGCGGGGGGCGCAATTACTGCGCTACTGCCAGTCGGCGCTCCAAGACGCCGAACAGCAAATCAAAATCCTCGAAGGCGGGGTGCTGCAGAACTTTGACGATGCGGACAACGCGTCCTGAGTTTGTGCCATGGATGCGTGAACGCCAAGAGCGCATCGAAGCGGTGCTGGGCCATGTGCTGGAGGCGCCTGGGAATGTCCCAACGACTCTCCACCAAGCCATGCGCTACGCCGTGCTGGGGGGCGGTAAAAGGGTGCGGCCTTTGCTGGCCTACGCCGCCGGCGAATCCGTAAAAGCCCCGATTCATGCCCTGGATACGGTAGCCGCGGCGGTGGAACTGATCCACGCCTATTCATTGGTACATGACGACCTTCCCTGCATGGATGACGACGAGCTGCGCCGTGGCAAACCGGCCTGCCACGTAAAGTTCGGAGAAGCGACCGCACTTCTCGTAGGAGATAGTCTACAGAGCCTCGCCTTCTCGGTGCTTGCCAACATCCAGAGCGCCGGCGCGGGGGAAAAAGTCGAGATGGTCAAGATCCTCGCTCTCGCCTCGGGTTCCACCGGAATGGCCGGTGGGCAGGCTATCGACTTGGAAAGCACCGGTAAGGCTTTGAGCCTTTCCGGTCTAGAGACCATGCACCGCATGAAAACCGGAGCGCTGATCGGGGCAGCGGTTAGAATGGGCGCGCTCTGCGGAGGCGGCGCGGAGGATATCCAAGCGATCTCCGCGCGAGTAGGC
>JBKKAO010000045.1:0-3145 GCA_046714645.1 Burkholderiales bacterium
GCGCGGAGGGTTTATTGGTGGACATCGGGAGTACCACCACTGACGTTATTCCCATCGTAGGAGGAAGGATCGCCAGCCGGGGCGTTACCGATGCGCAACGCTTAGCGCGAGAGGAGTTGGTCTACACGGGCGTGGTGCGCACACCGGTGATGGCCTTAGCGGAGCGCCTTCCTTTCGCCGGCGAGTGGCATGCCCTCATGGCGGAGTACTTTGCCACCAGCGCGGACGTGTATCGCCTCACGCGTGAACTCCCCGGGGATGCGGACCAAATGCCCGCGGCCGATGGGCGTGGAAAGACGCGCGCGGAGAGCGCGCGCAGGTTAGCGAGGATGATCGGTGTGGATGCGACCTCCGCCGCGATGATGGAGCCTTGCGCGCACTATCTCGCGCATACTCAGCTATCGAGCTTGCATCGCGCAAGTGCGCGTGTGATTTCTTCCGTGAATCTCGCGGCGCGAGCGCCTATCATCGGCGCCGGTGTGGGACAGTTCGTCACGGAGAAGCTCGCGCGCTCCCTGGAGCGTCCTTTTCAAACACTGGCCTCTCTGGTCCCCATGAGCGGCGCCGATCCACGGTGGGTGTCGAACTGCGCACCGGCTGCTTGCGTTGCGCTACTCGCCGCCAAGGGTTTCTGATGTGGATCGTGAAGTTGGGTGGCAGCCTTTCCGGCGCGGGAACACTAGAGCGATGGCTGGCTGCGATCTTGACCGCCGGGCGCGGCAAGATCATCGTTGTTCCGGGAGGCGGCCCTTGCGCCGATGTTGTTCGCGAAGAGCAGCAAAGATGGCGCTTCGATGATTCCTGCGCGCACTCCATGGCGTTGCTCGCGATGGATCAGTACGGGCTACAGATAGCGAGCATGGGCAATTCCCCCGCGCCAGGGTCTTATCAAGTGGCCGCGGACGAGGACACGTTACGAGAAGCATTGCGTGCGGATCGGATACCCATTTGGCTGCCGTCCCGATGGGCGGAGAGCGATCCACGACTTGCGCGAAATTGGAGTATCACCTCCGATAGTTTGGCACTATGGCTGGCTCGCCGCCTTGGCGTGACGCAAGTCCTGCTCGTGAAGTCGGCTCCAGTGGACTCCAGCGTAATGAAACCAGAGGATCTGGTTCGGCGCGGTTTAGTGGACGATGGATTTCCGAGCATGGTTCGGTTAGCGCGATGCCAGATACGGTTGCTCGGCACAAGCCATATTGGTCAGTTAGCGGACGTGATCCACAACGGTGCCGAGATAGGATTGCATGTTGTTTGATGAGTGTCCGTGGAAGGGTGAATGGGCTCCCGATCGTTCGGCAAGCTTACGACTCAGCCCAAACGGCTACAAACATGCGTTTCTTCTTGAAACTGTCTTCCTATTGAGACGGTCCCTCTGTTGCTGAGAAGAGACTCGGTAGAAAGTTCAAGTACTTATCGCGAGTGTTCGAGAATTGCTTAACGTAGCCTTGCTTTCGAACCGCTGCAAGTGAAGTATCGAGTATGCGAATTTCATACTGAAATATAGGAGAACACACGAATGACTGGAAGAATCTCGAAGTTGGTAGGCGCACTTGCTTTTAGCCTGAGTCTTCCACTAGCGGCAGCGCCGCTATTTTCAAAAGTAGACGGATCCTTCGCGGCGGACGTGCCCGCCACCGCGCGCTCCGCCGTGGTGCGGATCGACCGAACGTCCCTCCAAGGGCTGAATGCGGGCGATGAACTTACGATCGTTGTTCCCGGTGTGGAGAGCTATCGTTTTAAGGTGCTGCGCCGATCCTCCAGCGGTGAGGTCAATCTCATAGAAGGGGTGTTAGCTAACGATCCACGACATCGTGTGGTGCTGGGTGTGCGCTCCGAGGGCGTGTCGGGGGTGATTTCAACACCTGCGGGCGTATTCTCTCTGGGCTATGTCAATGGCGAGCAATGGTTGGGCATGGCGGGATCCGCTGACAAATTGTTGTTGGGAGACAACGCTGGACGTCCTCTCGTTTTTGAGAAACGTGTCGCAGAGAAAGCCGAGAAACCCCCGATCAAGGGCGCTCAACCCATCACGCTCAATCTCGCGGCTTTGACGGAGATGCAGCCGGGCGATGAAGCTATATTGCCCCTGGCGGACCTTGGGCCTTTGCGTGTGAGTTATGAGGAAACACGAGGCACGAGCGATTCGGCGAGTTGGATTGGTTATCTCAAGGACTTCGGTCAAGACTATCGGGTCATTCTGACATACAGCCCCACGGGAACCACGGGGCACGTGCTCACGCCCCAAGGCGAGTACTCCATCGAATCCACGGCATTGGGACAGACTTACCTGGTGGATCCAAGAAAACTAGGCATGAAACGGGTGGAGCAAAGTGAAGGGGATGCCGTAGCACCCGTCGCCGCCGACGGCGGAACGTTTGCAGCAGCGAAGAGCGCCAGCACGGCTTCCGCGACGCCCACGACCGGGGCTGCGGACACGGCCGGGGCAACCATCGTGGATGTGCTGGTGCTGTACTCACCGGGCTTCGTGACGGACAAGGGCGGCGTGGCACAGGCACAAGCGGCGATCGATCACCTGGTGGCGCTCACCAACCAAGCCTACCTCGATAGCGGAGTGTCGATGCAGATTAGAAAAGTCGGAGCGGAGCAGGTAAGTATTTCCGATTCCACGACTAACCGCAGCGTACTGAGTGATTTGACCAATGGCGCGGGCGCTTTTAGCGGGATCAAAGCCCGGCGCGATGCCTTAGGCGCGGACCTCGTAAACATGGTGCGGCCGTTCTACAACCAATACCACTCGGGTTGCGGAATCGCCTGGATTGGCGGTTACAACGGTAGCTCTATCGGTGGTTCGAGTGCCTACGGGTATTCCGTGGTGTCCGAAGGCAAAGATCGCGCGGGATCGGGTTGGTATTGCGATGTCACATCCTTTGCCCATGAACTGGGACATAACGAGGGTTTGATGCATGACCGCGCAACGGTGAGCGCGCAAGGCGGAGGCCAAGGCGCAACCCCCTATGCTTACGGCTATGGGCTAAGCGGCACCTTCGGCACCGTAATGAGTTACCTATGGCCTAAGCTTGGAAAGTTTTCTAATCCGAACGACTACACCTGCGGCGGCAACAAGCGCTGCGGCATTCCAAGTACGGACGCCAACAGTGCCGATAATGCCAAAGCATTGAAC
>JBKKAO010000046.1:0-7048 GCA_046714645.1 Burkholderiales bacterium
CTTTCGCTCCGGCAAGGAGCAAAGCGCGACGCTAGATGCCTTGCGCGAGGGGCGCACCGACATCGTTATCGGCACCCACAAGCTCGTGCAAGATTCGGTGAAGTTCAAGAACCTTGGACTGGTCATAATCGACGAGGAACACCGCTTCGGTGTCCGCCAGAAAGAGCAGCTAAAAGCGCTGCGCTCCGAGGTCGATGTGCTGGCGCTCACCGCCACGCCCATTCCCCGTACGCTCGCCATGTCGCTGGAGGGCATTCGCGACTTCTCCGTCATCGCCACCGCGCCCCAGAAGCGGCTGGCCATCAAGACCTTCGTCTCGCGTTGGAGCGACGGCCTCATACGCGAAGCGGTGCTGCGCGAATTGAAGCGCGGCGGCCAAGTGTTCTTCGTCCACAACGAGGTGGAATCCATCCGGCGCATGGAGGAAAAGCTCACCAAGCTTGTACCGGAGGCCCGCATTCGCGTGGGCCATGGCCAATTGGCGGAGCGAGAGTTGGAATTGGTGATGCGAGATTTCTACCAACAGCGTTTCAACTTGCTGCTGTGTACCACAATCGTCGAAAACGGCATCGATATCCCGTCGGCTAACACCATCGTGATCAACCGCGCCGATAAATTCGGGCTGGCGCAATTGCACCAGTTGCGCGGGCGAGTGGGGCGCTCCCATCACCAGGCCTACTCCTATCTGCTCACACCCCTTGAGGGCAATGTCAGTTCTCTAGCCGCCAAACGCCTGGACGCCATTAGGATGATGGAGGAACTGGGCTCGGGGTTCTTCCTCGCCATGCATGATCTGGAAATCCGGGGTGCTGGCGAAGTGCTAGGCGAATCGCAAAGTGGTGAGATGCAAGAGGTGGGTTTTGCGCTCTACGCCGAGATGCTGAATGCGGCGGTGCGCTCCTTGAAGCAAGGTAAGGAACCCGATCTGTCGCAACCCCTGTCGGTCAGCACGGAGATCAAGTTACATACTCCCGCCCTGCTCCCGGAGGACTATTGCCCCGGCGTGCACGAACGGCTCGTGCTCTATAAGCGCATGGCCAACTGCGGATCCGCCGAAGCCCTGGAGGAGCTGCGAGAGGAGATCATCGATCGTTTCGGTCTGCCACCCGAGGCGGCCCAGACTCTGATGGATAGCCACCGGCTGCGTATCGAAGCGAAAGCGGTGGGGATTATCAAGATCGACGCCAGCGCGGAGGCGATTCAACTCCAATTCGAGCGCAATCCGCCCATCGACCCCGCACGCATCATTGAACTGATCCAGACGCGCCGCAATTTCAGGCTGAACGGACAAGACAAGCTGAGAGTGGACGAGAAGCACGCGCTCCCCAAGGACCGGGTGGCTCGCACCCTAGAGCTGTTCCGCGAACTCAAGCAACCCGTTACCCGTTAAGCTATCACCGCCTCGATCTGGAGGTGAGCACCAACAAAAGAAAAAAGCAGCCTGCGATCATCGATGCGATTCCCAAAAGGAAGAGCGACGACGCGGGCACGCCCGCGATCCAGTAGGTCCCGCTCGCACGCACCCCGGCGGAGACCAAACAGATAATGATTCCTAGTAATCCGGCGACTCGTCCTAGGGTGAGCGGCACTCACTCCATATATCCTCCCTGTTGATTTCTCATGGCGAAGATAAACCACTATCCCATTTGCAGCAATCGCTTCAAGCGTCCTTGTTTGAGAAAGAGCTTATCGAAGGTCCACAGATGCAGATTCATGAGAAGAAAGGCGACGAGCGCGAAAGCCAGGCGAGGAGTAGAACGCTAGGGATTGATGCAAGTCCTCTAACTGACCGGATTGCTCCCAGCGACGCTTGTAGATGGCACCGCCCAAGGCCAGCGTCTCGGCATCCTTGATATGGAGTTGTCCGAGCCCCACCGTACGCAGAAGATCCAGCGCCAGTCCATAGCGGTGACTCGCTAACAACTCGTCATCTTTATAGGTGCAGAGCGCTTGTTGCTGTACGACCCACACCGAGCGTGCCTCACCCGAGACTTTCGCCAGAATTTTCCTGGTCTTGCCAAACTCCAGTGCGGTTTTTAGGACTTTAATGATGTTCTTGAGGTCATCTGCCTCGGGCAACTCACGCACCCCCAGGATGATGTCATCGGCCATCTTGATCATATCGTTCATCGCAGTCCCTTATCTTGTGTCCACACCCTCATTCAACTACCCTAGCAATCGGTCTCCAATCCGATAGGCTTGCGTGAATCTGTCCAGACCGTGACTGCCGCCGTTAACGGCGCGCCGGGCCGCGCGTAAATCATCGTGGAGAAGTGCCTCCTTGACGATTCGCTCCTTGTCCTTCAGAAAGTGTGCGAGGAGCGCGGCCGCGAATTTCGGTTCATTGGCGCGCTCAGGCTTCGCGATGAGACTATTGCCCAGACCTAGGATCTGGCCATAGCGCTGGTAGTTGGCCCGTCCGGTGAGTTGGACAAAACCGCGCCCGCGAAATCGCTCACCATCGGGGGCACCTTGGTTCCCGAGGTCTCGCCGCCGGTCGTAGAGATCGAAGGGATGTCCACCGGGAGAGGTGTTGAACTTGGAGAGTCTCTCGCTAAGCGCTTGGAAGCTCTCCGTCTCGGCGCGAATCGTGGCCAGCGCCATTAACACCATGGTCTTGTCCACGAGATCCGCCTCGTCCAAAGCTTCGAGCACGTAGGGCAGATTCGTCTTGACGTTGTCCACCGGCGTAAACGGAAACATCTCGGACACCATCCGCGGCGTTACCTCGCCGATGCAAGACGCCAGCTCCCCACTCCTCGCCAGACCCAGCGCCTTGAGCGTGCGCGGCCCGGCCACACCATCGGCCAGCAATCCTTCGCTTTGCTGAAAGGCGATAACCGCCGAATGCGTCGCGGGCCCGAAATCGCCGTCCAGGGCGCCGGGATTGAAGCCCAGCTTCTTGAGTTGCCGTTGTAGTCGCGATACCCGCTGACCCGAACTGCCTAGCCTGAGTGTTTCCAACCTTCCCCCGCTTGAGATATGACGATGTCAAGGGAGTGTAACGGGCTTTATGTCACGGGGCCAAGCGGGAGCTTAGCGCATATAGTCCAAGGTGAGGTGCGTCAAAGTCCGCACGCCCAGCAAGAGCGCGGACTCATCGATCTGAAAGCGCGGAGAGTGGTTGTAGGCGACCTTGGTCAAGTCGGAGCCCTTCGCGCTGCCTCCCAGAAAAACGAATAGTCCCGGCACCTTCTGCGCGAAAAAAGAGAAATCCTCCGCGCCCATGACGCGCTCTCTCAGTATCACGTTCTTTTCACCGGCGATGCGTTGGAGTGTGGGCAGCATGCGTTGCGTCAAGCCAGGGTCGTTGATGGTCACCGAGTAGGGCTTGTCGATGTGCACCTCGGCGATGGCGCCCGAGGCTGCCGCGATGCTCTCCGAGATCAACTTAATGCGGCGGTGAATGTCCTCACGGAGCTTCTCATCGAAGGTTCTCACCGTACCCACCATCTCCACTTTGTCGGGGATGATGTTGAACCGGTTACCGCCATCGATCCCGCCGATGGTCACCACCGCGGGCTCCTTGGTAATGTCCACCTGGCGGCTCACGATGGTCTGCAAGCCCAGCACGATTTGCGCAGCGACGACGATGGGGTCTACCCCGCCCCAAGGCGCTGAGCCGTGAGTTTGCCTGCCCTTCACGGTGATGCGCAACACGTCGGCCGCCGCCATGGCCGCGCCCGGCCGGTAGGCGATCTGGCCAGCCTCATGCAAAGAGGCGATGTGCAAACCAAAAATCACATCGGGTTTAGGATTCTCCATGACCCCTTGTTTGATCATCAGCGCCGCGCCGCCTTCTTCTCCTGGCGGGGGGCCCTCTTCCGCCGGTTGGAAGATGAACTTGACGGTCCCCGCGAGTCGATCTTTCATTTTGGCCAGCACTTCGGCCGCGCCCATAAGCATGGCCACATGGGTGTCATGACCGCAGGCGTGCATGACGCCGGTTTCTTTCCCCGCCCACTGAGTCCTGGCTTTGGAAGCGAAAGGCAGATCCACTTCCTCGGTCACGGGAAGCGCATCCATGTCCGCGCGCAGCGCCACCACGGGTCCGGGCTTGGCACCCCGCAAGACGGCGACAACCCCCGTATAGGCGACTCCAGTCTTGACTTCGAGCCCAAGCGCCTTCAGGTGCTCGGCTATCAACTTCGCCGTACGGACTTCGCGATTACCCAGTTCAGGGTGCTGGTGAATATCACGCCGCCATGCGATGACTTTTTGCTCCACCGCGCGGGCCAATACGTCCAATACGTCCATCTGCTCGTTCACCTCCTCATGGCCCGCCGGCCATGCAACCTGGTGCGAAATCGATAAAAAGCCGAGGGCGAATAATCTAAGCGCTGTCTTCATGGTTCCCTTGTCGAGCGAGTGGTGTGAGAAGGCATACCATAATCCTGATATACGACCTACGTAGTATGGCCATGGCCAGGAAGAAATCCTACACTGCTTGCGTCGTATCCGAGATTTAGGGATGCCGCGAGCATTGTAGGGTTGTTACAGCCCAACAGCGGTAAGCGAATCTCGCGTGCGAACGCAAGTGTCCGCAGCGAAATCCAAGGACCTTCGCGTTGATAAATTGCAATAGTTTGGAGATCTCCATGAAAGCACGTGCTAGTACAGTGATTGCGATGGCCAGCGCCACATTGTTCATCGGCATGGGCTCCGCTCTCGCCGAAGGCGGGATCACGAGCCGCAGCGCCGACGATGCCTACAACGACATGATGCGCAATTGGGGCGCGACGTCTAGCGATACCCCCAAGCAGCAAGTCATGACCCGCAGCGAGGAAGCCGCCCATGCGGACATGGTGCGCAGCTGGGATGCCAAGATGACGGGCGAACCGAAGAAGGAAGCCGTGAGCCAGAGCGGGCGCTCTCGCTACATTGAGCTCATGCGCGGTACCTTCCCGCTGACGAAAATCGAACCCGAGTGATCGGTCAGGAGATAGCCCTCGCGGACTGAAGTAACGGACTGCTGGTCCCTTAGCGTGAGGTGGATTCGCAAGATTCCACCTCACGCCTCCCCTATTCCGGCAGGGTGAAGACGTGCACCGACTCACCTTGCTTGAAGCCGAATAACTGATTTCCCCCCGCCGCCACGGCGACGTACTGTTTTCCCTCCACCTCGTAGGTGATCGCGGGCGCGTTCACCCCCGCGGCGCAGTCGTGCTGCCAAAGCACTTCTCCAGTCTGCGAGTCGAAGGCGTTGAACTTGCCATTGCCCTCACCCATGAATAGCAGATCACCCGCGGTGGCAAGCACGCCACCCACCAAGGGCTCCGCGGTCTTCACTTGCCATTTGATCTTGCCGAGGTTTTGCGTGTCCAGCGCGCTCAACACCCCCCAACGTGGCGCATCAGAAGGTTCCAATGAGGTGTAGCGCTGCGCTGGTTTGCCACCGCTGGCTGGGATCTCCTTCAACGTATAGCGCATGGGCCAATGCATGGCGGCCACATAGGCGAGCCCAGTGCGCGTGTCGAGCGATACCGGCGACCAGCTGGCTCCGCCCGCGCCGCCTGGCGCAATATCGATACCCTCCGCGGTGGGCCGCTTGAACATGTTCCGCTGAGGCACGAAAGCCTCGGACTTGTAAAGCAACTTGCCATCACGCCGGTCCAATACGTAGAACCAGCCGGTCTTCCCCGCGTGGCCCACTGCGGGAATGGTATCGTATCCCTTGGGCACCTCCATCAGCACCGGCGGGCTCGCCACGTCGTAACCCCACATGTCATGGGGCACTTCCTGGTAGTGCCACTTCACCTTGCCCGAATCCGCATCCAAGGCGACCAAAGATACCGTGTAGAGGTTGTCTCCGGGCCGGGTGAGGTCGTCCATCTGCGGTGACGGATTTCCTACGCCCACGTAGATCGTGTTCGTCTTCGTATCGATTGCCGGGGTGGTCCACGCAGAACCGCCGCCGCGCTGGGCAGCGTCCGGATACTGCGCCATGGTGGCGCGTTCGCGCGCAAGATCGCGCTCGAGCTTTTCGCCATCCGGAGTGGTGGCGCGAAACTCGCCCTCCCAACCGGTGGCCGGCGTGGAGTCGAATTGCCATACCTTCTTGCCCGTGTTGGCATCGAAGGCGGCGTAGAAGCCCGCGCGCTGGCTTTGCCCCGCTATACCCACCACGACGCCCAGCGGCGCGCCTTCTCTATCCGAATCCAGATGCAATCCGTACCCCACGCCGGTAATGCCGACAATCACCTTACCCCGGTAGACCAACGGCGCCATGCTGGCGCCCACACCCGTGGAACCGCTCACCTTGCTCTTGCGCAAGGGATCGTCAGCACCTAACTGGTCGGTTTTCTCTGTCGCGCCATCGAGATCCTCCACCAGCGCAATATCCCAAACCGGCCTGCCGCTTTTCTGGTCCAGCGCGATCAGGCGCGCGTCCACGGTGCCGATAAACACCTTGCCGTAAGCCACCGCCACACCGCGATTGGCGGGGCCGCAGCACATCTTCTCGGTGCGGCGCTTGTGTTGATAGCGCCAGATCTGTGCTCCCGTCTTGGCGTTCAGCGCCACCACGTGATTGAAGGGCAGCGAGAGATACATCACCCCATCCACCACAATGGGCGTCGCTTGAAAGGTGGAGGTCACCCCGCTCTTGAAGGTCCAGGCGGGTGCGAGTTTCTTGACGTTGCCCGTGTTGATCTTAGCCAGCGGCGAGAAGCGCTGGTTACTATAGTCCCGCCCATGGCTCAGCCAATTCTGAGTGTCCTCTTGCGCGTTGAGCAAGCGCCTATCGTCCACAACACCGGGCTCGGCATGAGCGTTAAGACAAACGGCAGCGGTGCACGCCACAAAGAAATTGTTCAAGATACGAATACGCACGATAAATCGCCTCCTCATTGAGATGATGAATGAATTCTATTGGCAAATTTACTTTCCGACCACCTTGGCACGAAAGGATGTCGGGAGTAAATGATTTGTCCGGTTTTTAGCAAGTAATCTGTCCGGTTTGTGGAGGAGGGATGCAAGACGCCCCCATAAGCCGGACTCGCTACCTACAGGAGAATCGGAGGATGAGATTCGAAGAGACTTACGAGGG
>JBKKAO010000047.1:0-15934 GCA_046714645.1 Burkholderiales bacterium
CCGATACCACCAAGATGGCCCCGTCCATCTGCGCCGCCCCAGTGATCATGTTCTTGATGTAGTCCGCATGCCCCGGACAGTCCACGTGCGCGTAGTGCCGCTTCGCCGTTTGATACTCCACGTGCGCCGTGTTAATAGTGATCCCGCGCGCTTTCTCCTCCGGCGCCGCGTCAATTTGGTCGTAGTTCTTCGCCTCTCCCCCAAATTTCTTCGCCAAAATGTGCGTCATCGCCGCCGTCAGCGTCGTCTTCCCGTGGTCCACGTGACCAATCGTCCCTACATTCACATGCGGCTTCGTCCGCTCAAACTTACTCTTCGACATCGTGCCCTCCTATTACTCTTAAAGAACGATTTTCCTGCTATTTCTTGTTAATCACCGCTTCGGCGACGTTCTTAGGTGCCTCGGAGTAATGCTTGAACTCCATGGTGTAAGTCGCCCGGCCCTGGCTCAAGGAACGCAGAGTCGTTGAGTAGCCAAACATTTCAGCCAACGGTACCTCGGCCTTCACAACCTTAATACCACCGACTTGCTCTTCCATCCCCTGAATCATGCCACGGCGGGAAGACAAGTCACCTACCACGTTACCCATGAAGTCCTCGGGTGTTTCCACCTCCACGGCCATCATCGGCTCGAGAAGGATCGGATTGGCCTTGCGCATACCCTCTTTGAAACCCAATATGGCGGCCATCTTGAAGGCGTTTTCGTTGGAATCCACCTCGTGATAGGAACCGTCGAATAAGGTGACCTTCACGTCCACTACCGGGAAACCCGCCAGCACGCCACTGGTCAAGGCCTCGGCGAGTCCCTTCTGCACCGCGGGGATAAATTCGCGCGGCACGGTGCCGCCCTTGATGGCGTCCACGAACTCGTAGCCCTTGCCCGCCACGTTGGGTTCGAGCTTCAGCCACACGTGGCCGTACTGTCCCTTACCGCCGCTTTGCTTGACAAACTTGCCTTCGGTTTCGGTGGCTTTCTTGATGGCTTCACGATAGGCAACCTGCGGCTTGCCTACGTTGGCCTCGACGTTGAATTCACGGCGCATGCGATCGACGATGATCTCCAGGTGCAGTTCACCCATCCCGGAAATTATGGTCTGGCCGGATTCCTCATCCGTGTGCACGCGGAAAGACGGATCTTCCTGCGCAAGACGTCCGAGCGCCAAACCCATCCTTTCTTGGTCGGCTTTGGTCTTGGGCTCCACCGCCTGAGAAATCACCGGCTCCGGGAATATCATGCGTTCGAGAATGATGACTTTGTCAGGATCGCACAGCGTGTCGCCCGTGGTGGCTTCCCTCAGACCAACCGCCGCCGCGATATCGCCCGCACGCACTTCCTTGATTTCCTCGCGCTGGTTGGCATGCATCTGGAGCAGCCGGCCAATGCGTTCCTTGCGCCCCTTGATGGGGTTGTAAATCGTGTCGCCCGAGTTCACCACACCGGAATACACGCGGAAGAAAATCAACTGGCCGACGAAGGGATCGGTCATGATTTTGAAGGCCAACGCGGAGAAGGGCTCGCTATCCGCTGCCTTGCGCTCCACTTCCTTTCCAGTTTCCGTCTCGCCCTGAACGGGCGGAATATCCACGGGTGCGGGCAAGTAATCGATCACCGCATCCAGCATGGCCTGCACACCCTTGTTCTTAAAGGCGGAGCCGCACAGCATGGGCACGATCTCGCACGCGATAGTGCGGTGGCGCAGGCCCCACTTCAAGTCCACGTCGGAGAGATCGCCCTCTTCCAGGTACTTGTTCATCAATTCTTCCGAGGCTTCGGCAGCCGCCTCGACCATCTTCTCGTGCCACTCCTTGGCTTCGTCCGCGAGGTTAGCGGGAATATCGCGCATCTCGAACTTCATACCCTTGGAGGACTCGTCCCAGTAGATCGCTTGCATGCGGACCAAATCGACAACGCCTTCGAACTTCTCTTCCGAGCCGATAGGAATTTGGATGGGAATAGGGTTGGCTTTCAGGCGCCCGCGCATTTGTTCGTAGACCTTGAAGAAGTTGGCGCCCTGGCGATCCATCTTGTTGACGAAAGCCAGACGGGGCACGCCGTACTTCGTGGCCTGGCGCCATACGGTCTCGGACTGCGGCTGCACGCCACCCACGGCGCAATACACCATGCACGCGCCATCGAGCACGCGCATGGAACGCTCCACCTCGATGGTGAAGTCGACGTGGCCGGGCGTGTCGATGATGTTGATGCGATGCTCGGGATAGCCCTTATCCATCCCAGTCCAAAAGCAAGTGGTGGCCGCGGACGTGATAGTGATGCCGCGCTCGCGCTCTTGCTCCATCCAATCCATGACGGCGGCACCATCGTGTACTTCACCGATTTTGTGGGACACGCCGGTATAGAACAGAATGCGCTCGGTCGTCGTGGTTTTTCCGGCGTCGATATGCGCGCTAATCCCGATATTTCGATAGCGGTCTATTGGCGTCGATCGTGGCAATTTGGCACCCTGTGTCTATGGTGAAACAGATCCTAGAACCGGTAATGAGCGAAGGCTTTGTTGGCTTCGGCCATACGATGGACTTCTTCGCGCTTCTTGATGGCACCCCCGCGGCCTTCGGAGGCCTCGGCGAGTTCCGCCGCTAAACGGCCGGCCATGGACTTCTCGCTGCGCTTACGCGCCGCTTCTCGAATCCAGCGCATGGCCAGCGCCGTTCTTCGAACCGCGCGAACTTCCACCGGCACCTGGTAGTTAGCCCCCCCCACTCGGCGGCTCTTGACTTCGACCACCGGCCGCACATTAGCCAAGGCCTCGGAGAACACCTGCAAGGGGTCCTTCCCGCCTTTTTTGCTAATTTGCGTCAGGGCGCCATACACGATGCGCTCCGCGACCGATTTCTTACCGCGGGTCATCACCACATTCATGAACTTGGCGACGTCTTCACTGATGTACTTCGGATCCGGAAGGACTTCTCTTTTGGGAATTTCTCTACGTCGAGGCATGGTCTACAAATCCCTTATCAATTTGGCCGCATCAAGCCGTTTTGGGCCGCTTGGCACCGTACTTAGACCGGCTCTGCTTGCGATCCTTGACACCTTGAGTGTCCAGGCTTCCGCGCACCACGTGATAGCGAACACCCGGAAGATCCTTAACCCTGCCACCACGAATCAAAACCACCGAGTGCTCTTGCAGGTTATGACCCTCACCACCGATGTAGCCGATCACCTCGAAGCCGTTGGTCAAACGTACTTTTGCGACCTTACGCAGCGCAGAGTTGGGTTTCTTAGGCGTTGTGGTATAGACGCGTGTGCAAACCCCCCGTCGCTGCGGGCTGTTTCCCAGCGCGGGAACCTTGCTTTTTTGGCGTTTCGCTACGCGCGGTTTACGCACCAGCTGATTAATGGTTGGCATCTACGTTACCTTGTACCTGTGTACCCGTGTTCTTACCGGATGGCGCGGCCGGAACCACCTCTTACTAAGGTTGGCCCCCTCATCCACCGGACTGAGATTCTCTGACCCACAAAAAAACCGGGGACGACATCTCTGTCGTCCCGGTATTTGATCGGCGCTCCGAGCTGCCTTGAGCTACTTATCTATAGCCAAGATCGCTGGGGCGAAAAGACTTGGAATTCTGATGTCTTCACCCTACATTGTCAAGCAACTTGCTCGTCTTGCTGAGGTAAGGCCTCCTCTGGCAAGCCGGCAGGCGCGCTTCCCAGTACGGCAGGACCACCACTTTGAAGCTTGCGTCGCGTCGTGTGGTGCGCCAGACCCGTACCCGCAGGAATCAAGCGGCCCACAATGACGTTCTCCTTTAAGCCTCTGAGTTCGTCTCGCTTGCCCATGATCGCCGCTTCGGTGAGAACCCGGGTCGTTTCCTGGAAGGACGCTGCGGAAATGAACGAGTCCGTGGACAAGGAGGCTTTCGTGATGCCCAACAGTATATTCTCGTAGATTGCTGGTTTCTTGCCGCTGGCCCCTGCCTTCTCGTTTACTAACAACACCTCGGAGCGCTCGACTTGCTCGCCCGTGATGAAATCCGCATCCCCCGCATCGGAGATTTGTACGCGGCGCAGCATCTGCCGAACGATCACCTCGATATGCTTGTCGTTGATACGCACGCCTTGTAGGCGATAGACGTCTTGCACCTCGTCGATAATATAGCGCGCCAAGCTCTCAACACCTAACAAGCGCAGGATATCGTGGGGATCGGCCGGGCCGTCCACGATGGTCTCGCCTTTGTTGACGATCTGGCCATCGTGCACCATAACGTGTTTGTCCTTGGAGATGAGGAACTCATGAGCGACGCCGTCCAAATCGGTGATGACCAGACGCTGCTTACCCTTGGTGTCCTTACCGAAGGACACCGTGCCGGTGACTTCGCCCAACATGCCGGCGTCCTTAGGCGAGCGTGCCTCGAAGAGTTCCGCTACCCGCGGTAGACCGCCGGTGATGTCGCGCGTCTTGGAAGTTTCTTGTGGAATCCTCGCCAGCACCTCACCCACCTGCACCACCTGGCCGTCCTTGACCGTGATCACGGAATGAATTTGGAAGGTAATGTTCACGGGCAATTCCGTACCGGGGATTTTCACTTCATGGCCAGTGTCATCTATTAGCTTTACGCTAGGACGCAAGCCCTTGGACTGGGCGCTTCGGCGCCGCTTGGGATCGATCACTACCAGGGTTGAGAGTCCCGTCACATCATCGATCTGGCGTGCCGCCGTGACGCCCTCCTCCACGTTTTCGAACTTCACACGCCCCGCGTACTCGGTAATGATGGGCCGGGTATGAGGATCCCAGTTAGCCAGGACTTTTCCGGGCTTGACCTGAGCGCCGTCGGCTACCAACAAGGTGGCGCCATAGGGAATCTTGTGACGCTCACGCTCTCGGCCGTTGTCGTCCACGATAACCATCTCGGCGTTGCGCGCGATGGCAATCTGTTCACCGCGTTGGTTGGTAACGTAGCGCATGGCGGAGGCGAAGCGCACGATACCTGCCGACTTGCTCTCCATCTGGCTCACCACCGCCGTCCTCGAGGCCGCGCCGCCGATGTGGAAGGTCCGCATCGTGAGTTGGGTTCCCGGTTCGCCGATGGACTGCGCCGCGATGACGCCGATGGCTTCACCAACGTTAACCAGCAAACCCCGGCCCAAATCCCTGCCGTAGCACTTAGCACACAACCCCCACCGGGTTTCACAGAATAGCGGCGTGCGCACACGAACCTCGTCCACCCCCATGGATTCGATGAGGTCGACTTGGTCTTCACTGATGAGCGCGCCGGACGGGATAACGACTTGGCCGGTGTCGGGGTTGGTTACATCCGTGGCGCAAGTGCGTCCCAGAATGCGCTCGCGCAGGGCTTCCACCACTTCACCGCCTTCGATCAAGGCTTTCATGGTGAAGCCTTCTTGTGTTTTGCAATCGTCTTCGGTAACCACCAGGTCCTGGGTCACATCCACCAAGCGGCGGGTCAGATAACCGGAGTTAGCCGTTTTCAGCGCGGTATCCGCCAAGCCTTTACGTGCGCCGTGAGTGGAAATGAAGTATTGCAACACGTTGAGGCCTTCGCGGAAATTCGCGGTGATGGGCGTTTCGATGATGGAGCCATCGGGCTTGGCCATTAAGCCGCGCATACCCGCGAGTTGACGGATCTGAGCCGCCGAACCGCGCGCGCCCGAGTCCGCCATCATATAGATGGAGTTGAAGGACTCTTGGAAGACCGGCTGGCCCTTCTTGTCCATCAAGGGGACCCATTTAGCGTTCTTGGTGTCCCACTCCATGACCTGCTCGGAACTCAAGCGGTCCATCATGGCCTTGGCGACCACGTCGCCCGCACGGCCCCAGATGTCCACCACCTTGTTGTAGCGCTCACCTTGCGTCACTAGCCCCGAGGTGTATTGGCTTTCGATCTCTTGAACCTCTTTCTCAGCGCTGGCGATGATGTCGTGCTTCTCCATGGGCACGCCCATGTCGTCCACGCAAATCGACACACCCGCGCGGGTTGCAAAGGTAAAGCCCGTGTACATCAACTTGTCCGCGAAGATAACGGTTTCGCGCAACCCGCAACGGCGGAAGCTGGCGTTGATCAGGCGTGAAATTTCCTTCTTCTTAAGCGTCTTGTTGACAGCGGAGAAAGCCAGCCCAGGAGGCAGAATCTCCGACAACAATGCACGGCCCGCGGTGGTTTCGTAACGCGTGATTTGTTCGAGCAATTCGGCGTTCCCGTCTAAAACCACTTCTTTAATTCGGACGACGATGCGCGCTTGCAGATCGATTTGTTTGGTATCGTAAGCACGCAACACTTCGTTGACGTTGCGGAAAAGCATCCCATCGCCGCGCGCGCCCACTTTCTCGCGGGTCATGTAATACAGCCCCAACACGATATCCTGAGAAGGCACGATGATGGGGTCCCCGTTCGCAGGCGATAACACGTTGTTGGAGGAGAGCATGAGGGTTCGCGCCTCCATCTGCGCCTCCAAGGACAAAGGCACGTGTACCGCCATCTGGTCGCCGTCAAAGTCGGCGTTGAACGCCGCACACACTAGCGGATGCAGCTGGATGGCCTTGCCTTCAATCAACACGGGCTCGAAAGCCTGAATACCTAATCGGTGCAGCGTCGGCGCACGGTTCAACATAACCGGATGCTCGCGAATCACCTCTTCCAGGATATCCCAGACTTCCGCCACTTCTTGCTCCACCAGCCGTTTGGCGGCTTTGATGGTGGTGGCCAGTCCTAGCACTTCGAGCTTGTGGAAGATGAAAGGCTTAAACAACTCTAGCGCCATCTTCTTGGGCAGACCGCATTGATGTAATTTCAGCTGTGGGCCCACCACGATCACAGAACGGCCGGAGTAATCCACACGCTTGCCCAACAGGTTTTGGCGAAAGCGGCCACCCTTGCCCTTGATCATGTCGGCCAGCGACTTGAGCGGACGCTTGTTGGCGCCCGTCATGGCTTTGCCGCGGCGGCCATTGTCCAGCAAGGAATCCACGGACTCCTGCAGCATGCGCTTCTCGTTGCGCACGATGATCTCGGGTGCTTTCAATTCGAGCAAGCGCTTGAGACGGTTATTGCGGTTGATGACGCGGCGGTACAAGTCATTCAAGTCCGAAGTCGCGAAGCGACCGCCGTCGAGCGGAACCAAGGGGCGCAACTCAGGGGGCAGCACCGGCAACACTTCAAGAATCATCCAATCCGGATGAATACCGGACTTGTGGAACGCCTCCAGCACCTTCAAGCGCTTAGCGAGCTTCTTGATCTTGGTCTCGGAATCGGTGCCGTCTAAATCCTTACGTAGCTTGTCGATTTCCTTAGTGAGATTGAGCGCGCGCAACAGCTCGCGCACACCTTCCGCACCCATGGTGGCGGCGAATTCATCACCGAACTCTTCCACCTTGGCAAGGTAATCATCTTCGGTAAGCAATTGGCCGCGCTGCAACGGCGTCATACCCGGGTTCACCACGACATAGGCTTCAAAGTAGAGCACGCGCTCGATGTCGCGCAGCGTCATATCGAGCACCAAACCCAAGCGAGAGGGCAGCGACTTCAAGAACCAGATGTGCGCCACCGGCGAGGCCAGTTCGATATGGCCCATGCGCTCGCGGCGCACCTTGGACAGGGTGACTTCCACACCGCATTTCTCGCAGATCACTCCGCGATGCTTGAGCCGCTTGTACTTGCCGCACAAACATTCGTAATCCTTAACAGGACCAAAGATCTTGGCGCAAAACAGACCGTCACGCTCGGGTTTGAAGGTCCGGTAGTTGATGGTTTCTGGCTTCTTCACTTCGCCATAGGACCACGAGCGCACCTTCTCGGGCGACGCCAGTCCGATGCGGATCGCGTCGAACTCTTCTTCCTGCGTGACTTGCTTAAATAGGTCCAGTAGAGCTTTCATGTCACCTCCAAGAGGATTCAATGGGAAGCAGTGCCTGCGAGGCACCGCTTACGCGCTTCATTCCGAAATTAATTGCGGTCAAGATCGATATCGATGGCAAGTGAACGAATCTCCTTCACCAGCACATTGAACGATTCAGGCATGCCCGCGTCGATCTTGTGCTCGCCCTTGACGATGTTCTCGTAGACCTTGGTACGTCCCGTGACGTCGTCCGACTTCACCGTAAGCATCTCTTGCAAGGTGTAGGCGGCGCCATAGGCTTCCAGCGCCCAAACCTCCATCTCACCGAAACGCTGTCCGCCAAACTGAGCTTTCCCGCCCAATGGCTGCTGCGTGACCAAACTGTACGGCCCCGTGGAACGCGCGTGCATCTTGTCGTCCACCAGATGATGCAGCTTTAACACGTGCATGTAACCCACGGTTACGAAACGGTCGAAGGCATCGCCCGTACGCCCGTCATGCAAGGTCACCTGCCCGCTGCGCGGTAATCCGGCCAGATCGAACATGGTCTTGATCTCCTCTTCGGTCGCGCCGTCGAACACAGGCGAGGCGAAGGGCACACCATCGCGCAAGTTATCCGCGAGATGGGCGATCTCGTCATCGGTCAGCGAGTCGATATCCTCGGACTTTCCGCTGGAGTTGTAGACCAGGTTCAAGGCTTTACGCACATCGCCCAGCCGGTTTCCCATGTCGAGTAAATCGCCGATGCGCTTGCCCAGCCCCTTCGCGGCCCAACCCAGGTGCGTCTCAAGAATCTGTCCGACGTTCATTCGCGAGGGGACGCCCAGCGGATTGAGCACCACGTCCATGGGTGTGCCATCGGCCATGTAGGGCATGTCTTCCACGGGAACGATCTTGGAAATCACACCCTTATTGCCGTGCCGGCCCGCCATCTTGTCACCCGGCTGCAAACGCCGCTTGACCGCGATGTAAACCTTCACCATCTTCTGTACCCCCGGTGGCAGTTCGTCCCCGCTAGTAAGTTTCTTCTTCTTCGCTTCGAAGAAGACGTCGAACTCCTTGCGCTTTTGCTCCAAACTATCCTTCAACTGCTCTAACTGAATGGCGGAATCATCCGCCGCCAAACGGATATCGAACCAGTGATGGCGGTCGATCGCATTCAAATAATCCTGCGTAATCTTGGTGCCTTTAGCGATCTTGTTGGGCCCGCCATTGGCAGTCTTGTTGAGCAGTAGGCGCTCGATACGGCCGAAGGTATCGCCCTCCACGATGCGCAACTGGTCGTTGAGATCGGTGCGATAACGTGCCAGTTCATCGTCGATGATCTGTTGCGCGCGCTTGTCGCGCTCGATTCCTTCGCGGGTGAAGACCTGAACGTCGATCACCGTGCCAGACATGCCCGAAGGTACGCGCAAGCTTGTGTCCTTAACGTCGGAAGCTTTCTCGCCGAAGATGGCGCGCAGCAATTTCTCCTCGGGGGTGAGCTGGGTTTCACCTTTGGGCGTCACTTTGCCGACCAACACATCGCCCGCTTCGACTTCAGCGCCAATGTAAACGATGCCGGATTCATCCAAACGGGCAAGCTGCCCTTCCGAAAGGTTGGAGATATCGCGCGTGATTTCTTCGGGCCCCAGCTTGGTATCGCGTGCCACCACCGAAAGTTCCTCGATGTGGATGGAGGTGAAACGATCCTCCGCCACGACGCGCTCTGAGATCAAAATGGAGTCTTCAAAATTGTAGCCATTCCAAGGCATGAAGGCCACGAGCAGATTTTGCCCCAAGGCCAGCTCGCCCAGATCCGTGGAGGCCCCGTCGGCGATCACATCTCCCACGCTGATCTTGTCTCCCTTCCTAACGATGGGGCGCTGGTTGATGTTGGTGTTTTGGTTAGAACGCTGATATTTGACGAGGTTGTAAATATCCACGCCCACGTCGCCCGCACCGGTCTCCTCATCGTTCACACGAATCACCATACGATTGGCATCGGTGTAATCCACCTCACCACCACGGCGCGCTTGCACCGCGGTTCCGGAGTCCACCGCCACCGTACGCTCGATGCCCGTACCGACCAGCGCTTTTTCCGGACGTAAGCAGGGCACCGCTTGGCGCTGCATGTTGGAGCCCATCAAGGCCCGGTTTGCATCGTCGTGCTCCAAGAACGGAATCAACGATGCCGCCACCGACACGATTTGAGAGGGCGCCACATCCATGTACTCGATGCGCTCTGGCGTGCTCATCATGAACTCGTTCTTGTTGCGGCTGGACACGAGTTCGTCCATCAACTTGCCCTTCTTATCGATCCCCGCATTGGCCTGCGCGATCACATGGTGACCTTCATCGATGGCGGAAAGATAAGCAATCTCTTCCGACACGCGCCCGTCCTTCACCTTGCGATAAGGGGTCTCGATAAATCCGTAATGGTTCACACTACCAAACAAGGCTAGCGAGTTAATCAAGCCGATGTTCGGACCTTCCGGTGTTTCGATAGGGCACACGCGGCCGTAGTGCGTGGGATGCACGTCGCGAACCTCAAAGCCCGCTCGCTCGCGCGTCAAGCCGCCTGGCCCCAAGGCAGACACGCGGCGCTTGTGGGTGATCTCGGACAAAGGGTTGGTTTGATCCATGAACTGCGACAACTGGCTCGAACCGAAGAACTCTCGCACCGCCGCGGAAACCGGCTTGGCGTTAATGAGATCGTGCGGCATCAGGTTTTCCGATTCCGCCTGGGACAAGCGCTCCTTCACGGCGCGCTCGACCCGTACCAGGCCCGCTCGGAACTGGTTCTCCGCCAGCTCACCCACGGAGCGCACCCGCCGGTTACCCAAATGATCGATATCGTCGATCTCGCCCCGGCCGTTGCGCAGATTTACCAGAATCTTGATGACCGCCACGATGTCCTCTTTGGACAGCGTGGAAGTTCCCGCGATCTCGGTACGGCCAACCCGGCGGTTAAACTTCATGCGCCCGACAGCGGAAAGATCGTAGCGGTCCGGTGAGAAGAACAAGGCGTTGAAGAGCGTCTTGACGGCGTCTTCCGTGGGCGGCTCACCGGGGCGCATCATGCGATAGATGGCAACCTGCGCGCCTAGCTGGTCCAGCGTCTCGTCGACTCGCAGAGTCTGCGACATGAACGGGCCTTGATCTAGCTCATTCGTATAGATCGTATTGATTTTCTCGACCTCGGCTTCGGTGAGTTTTTTCAATACTTCGTCGGTGATCTCGTCGTTGGCGCGCGCCAGGATTTCGCCGCTTTCCTTATCGATGATGTTATGCGCAAGCACCTTACCGAGCAGGAAATCCTCTCCGACAGGGTGCTTGGCAAGACCCGCTTGTTCCATCTCGCGCACGTGCTTGATGGTGATGCGCTTGTCCTTCTGGACGATCACTTTGCCTTGCTTGGTCACGATATTGAATCGCGCGATCTCACCGCGCATGCGCTCCGGCACGAAGTCGAAGGAGATGCCCTTCTTGTTGACGTGAAAGGTATCGAACTCGAAAAACTGGGCCAGGATCTGCTCCGGCGTATAACCCAGCGCCTTCAACAAGATCGTCACCGGCATCTTGCGGCGGCGGTCCACGCGGAAGTACACGTAGTCCTTCGGGTCAAACTCGAAATCCAGCCACGAGCCCCGGTAGGGAATGATGCGCGCCGAGTACAGCAATTTTCCAGAGGAGTGGGTCTTGCCGCGATCGTGCTCGAAAAACACGCCGGGGGAGCGGTGCAGCTGCGAAACGATAACGCGCTCGGTGCCGTTGATAATGAAAGAACCGGTGTCGGTCATGAGCGGAATCTCGCCCATGTAGACTTCTTGCTCCTTCATCTCCTTGACGGTGGGCTTGGAAGCCTCCCGGTCCATGATGATGAGGCGCACTTTCGCCCGCAAGGGGGAGGCAAAGGTGAGGCCCCGCTGCTGGCACTCCTTCACGTCGAAGGGTGGGACGCCGAGCGAGTAGCTGGAGAATTCCAAGCGCGCATTCCCCGAATGGCTTGAAATAGGGAAGATGGAACTAAAGGCGGCTTGCAGCCCTTGGGTTTTTCGCTTCTCGGGTGAAACGTCCGCCTGAAGAAAGGATGCGTAGGAGTCGAGCTGAGTGGCGAGCAAATACGGTACTTTAAGCACGCTTGCCCGCTTGGCGAAACTCTTACGGATACGCTTCTTCTCCGTGAACGAATAGGTCATGGTCGCTCCGAGTGAAGTACAAGAACGGTTGTAAAAAGGGGATGGATAGTTGCGGCAGGAGTACAGCGATAGGCGCTCTGTTCATTACCAAGCATCAACAAGCGCCTATCGATAGACTCCAAGACTCACTCCGCTAGAAACCAGGCTACGCTAGAAACCAGGCTACAAAAGACTGCGTAAAGATCACCGCTTAAACCCAACGACAAAAGGCCAGCGGTCGCCCGCCAGCCCCTTGCTTCAAACAAACCTCTGCTACTTGATCTCGGCCTTGCCGCCGGCTTCGATAATTTGCTTCAAAATGTCCTCGGCTTCCTTCTTTGAAATTCCTTCCTTGACCGGCTTGGGAGCACCGTCCACCAGGTCCTTGGCTTCCTTCAGGCCCAGGCTGGTAATGGCGCGCACCACTTTAATGACAGTGACTTTGCTCTCGCCCGCGGCGGTAAGCATGACCGTGAATTCGGTCTGCTCTTCCGCGGCAGCGGCAGCGGCGCCGCCACCGGCAGGGGCTGCCACCGCTACGGCAGCGGCAGCCGAAACACCAAACTTCTCTTCCATGTCTTTGATGAGTTGCGATAGCTCAAGCACGGTCATACCCGCGATCGCGTCGAGGATTTCAGCTTTTCCTAGTGCCATGTGTTTGCTCCAATTCTTTGTCAGTTACTGTAATGAAGGGAGAGGACCGTGCCTGCTTAGGCCGGCTGCTTCTCCTTTTGATCTCTCACTGCCGCCAGCGCGCGAACAAACTTGCTGGGCACCTCATTCATGGTTCTCACCAACTTCGTCACGGGTGCCTGCATGGTGCCCATCAGCTTGGACAGCAGTTCTTCCCTGCTGGGCATGCTGGCCAGGACCGCCACTTCCTTCGCGGTCATCACCTTGTTGTGCATCGCGCCGGCTTTGATAACCAGCTTGTCGTTGGTCTTCGCGAACTCTTGAAGAACCTTTGCGGCGGATACCGGATCCTTCGACATCCCGTAGGCCAGCGGCCCAACCATATGCTGGGCCAAACCGTCGAAGGGGGTGCCGGCGACCGCACGCCGCGCTAAGGTATTCTTGAGGACGCGAAGGTAGACGCCCGACGCGCGCGCTTTCGCGCGTAACACGGTGACATCTACAACGTGCATTCCGCGATACTCGGCCAGAATAATGGCTTGGGAGCCTGCGACCTGCTTGCCTATTTCGGCAACGACAGCCTTCTTGTCTTCTAAGCTTAGACTCAAGGCCTACCTCCTTGCTATGTGAGGGCGACATCCAACCCGCGACGCCACCCGATCCCAGAAATAGCGACCTTCGACAGACACATTCACCGTCGCAAACCCGGGTGGGCAAAGCATTGGTAACTGCCGCTTCCGACGAATGGCTGGTTGCGTGGAGCAATCTGCTTCCCGTCAAAAAAACTCTGTCTTGGGAACCGCCATCTGCGTTGGGCAGTGATACACGCTATTGCGTGATTCACCGATTAAGTACTCGTAAAGACCTCTTACGAACACCCCAACGGTCTTTGACAACTCACCCCTCGCCGCGAGGCGGGGAGTGGCCCAAAGAAACTTTTCTCTACTGCTGTCCCTGCGCCGTGAGGCTACTTTGTTCGACTCGAACGCCGATGCCCATGGTGCTAGATAGCGAAACCTTCCTCAAATAGATACCTTTCGCACCCGAGGGCCGCGCTTTGTTCAAAGCCTCGATCAGGGCCAACAGGTTTTCTTTCAATGCCTCTTCGGTGAACGACGCCCGTCCGATGGTGGTATGGACAATCCCTGCCTTATCGGTGCGAAACTGAACTTGGCCCGCCTTGGCATTCTTCACTGCGTTCGCCACATCTGCGGATACGGTTCCAACTTTGGGGTTCGGCATCAACCCGCGGGGGCCAAGGATCTGGCCGAGTTGGCCAACCACTCGCATGGCGTCCGGACTCGCGATCGCCACATCGAAGTCGATCTTCCCTTGCTTGACTTGCTCGGCCAAATCTTCCAGGCCAACAAGGTCGGCGCCCGCCGCGCGCGCTTTGTTGGCGTTTTCGCCTTGGGTAAACACCGCCACACGTACCGTCTTGCCCGTACCTTGGGGTAGCACGATGGAGCCCCGGACCAATTGATCGGATTTCTTCGCGTCGACCCCCAGGTTCACGGCCACATCGATGGACTCGTTGAACTTGGCGGTAGCCGTTTGCCTGACCATCTTCAATGCATCCGCTAAAGCGAAGGCTTTCGCGTGATCATAGTTACTGCGAATGGCGCGCTGGCGCTTGGATGCTTTGATCACTTTACGAAGCCCTCCACTTCCACACCCATGCTGCGAGCGCTACCAGCCACCGTACGCACGGCAGCATCGAGATCGGCCGCGGTCAAATCGGGCATCTTAGTCTTGGCCACTTGTTCGGCTTGCGCCCGCGTCATCTTACCAACCTTGTCTAGGTGGGGTTTCGGGCTGCCTTTGTCCAGCCCAATGGCTTTCTTGATAAGCACCGTCGTCGGGGGCGTCTTAAGGATAAAGGTAAAGCTCTTGTCCTGGTAGGCAGTAATAACCACCGGCAAGGGCAAACCTGGTTCATAGCTCTGCGTTTGCGCATTGAATGCCTTGCAGAACTCCATGATATTCAAGCCACGCTGGCCCAACGCCGGGCCAATGGGCGGACTGGGGTTCGCCTTCCCAGCCGGTACTTGCAGCTTGATAAGCGCAACTACTTTCTTTGCCACTTTGATCTCCTATGCGGGTGCAAACGGATGCTCAGAGCACCCTCCCCAATTAATCGAACTGCTATGCCTTCTCGACTTGCGAGAAATCCAACTCAACCGGTGTCGATCTGCCAAAGATGGACACCGAAACCCGAAGCTTGTTCTTGTCGTAGTTCACTTCTTCCACATTCCCGTGGAAATCCGTGAACGGACCTTCTCTAACCCGCACCGCCTCGCCGGTTTCGAACAAGACCTTAGGCTTAGGTTTCTCCACGCCCTCTTGAATCTGATGCAAGATCGCCTGAACTTCCTTGTCGCTAATAGGCGTGGGCTTGGTTGCCGTCCCCCCCACAAATCCAGTTACCTTCGCTGTGTTCTTAACCAGATGCCAGGAATCGTCCGTCATTTCCATCTCGACCAGAACATAGCCAGGGAAGAACTTACGCTCGCTCAGGGCCTTTTGGCCGGCACGCATTTCAACCACCTCTTCCACGGGCACGAGAATCTGTCCGAAGCTATCCTGCATACCGGCACGCTGAATACGCTCCTGAAGCGCGCGCGAAACGCTCTTCTCAAAACCGGAGTAAGCGTGAACGACGTACCATTTCTTGCTCATTCCAATATTCTCCGCTTGCTTCTCAGACACGCTCATCCGATAAAAAACCGAACAAGCCACACCAGCAGCGCGTCCACGATCCACAGAAATAGGGCCATCACGATCACGAACAGCGCCACCACTCCGGTGGTCTGTAAAGCCTCCTTGCGTTGAGGCCAGACGACCTTCATGGTTTCCGTTTTCGAATCCTGGCAATAAACATAAAAGCGCTTTCCAGGTTCAGAGGTAAAGGCCACAGCGCCTGCCACCAAAAACCCCAGAATAATCACACCAAGCCGAAGAATGAGCGGGCTCGACGCAAGGTAAACGGAGCCCACGATACCCGCGACCACTAGCAAAGCGGCCAAGCTAACTTTAAACTTGTCCATAGTTGACTTGTCCATAGTTGGATTGCTTTCGATGGCGGCACTCACCTGGGGATCCCTTTGCTGCTTACTCGACACAAGGCGTGACTTTCACGTTGGACAGGGAAATAGTGGCAGGCCAGGAGGGTCTCGAACCCCCGACCTTCGGTTTTGGAGACCGACGCTCTACCAATTGAGCTACTGGCCTGTATTTCCCAGTGGATAGTTGCTAGGGTATTACTCAAGTATTTTAGCCACGACGCCCGCACCGACCGTGCGGCCCCCTTCCCGGATCGCAAACCTCA